>PCAT01000044.1 GCA_002730655.1 Balneola sp. | reverse complement strand
ACCCTTGACCGTCTCCAATTTATTCGCCTTTCATTAGAATATATTCCAATACGATCTTTTCAAGAGCAAGTCAACCTTCTAAGACCAGAAGAAGCACAACCGGCTGTTATTGACGAAATTCAGTTTCGATTTTCAAACGATGAGTTTCAACCCCAAGATCAACGCTATGATATTAGATTCCGCCCAACTAATCCCCTAGTCAGAAAAAAAACAAAAGAACTCTATCAAAATCGGAAATTACAACTCCAAACCGATGCAGCAAGGGCCATTGATAAGGAAATATTTGAACGCTATGAGCTCATTATTTCCTGGATTGAAACACAACAAACTCTTAAACTCATCGAAGAACGGATAGCCATTAACAAACAACGCATTGAATGGCTAAAAGAATATCCTGGGGCAGATTTTTTCGATGCAAATAGCTATACAGAAGCTCATGCAGATAAGTTGAAGTTATGGAGTGATAAAACTGATTTAGAACTTAAAGTCAAAGAATTGCATCGATCAATCAATTTGAAGTTAGGAGATAATATTAGTCATAATTATATCATTACATGGGAGCAAAACATTACTTTGAGCGCACAAGACATTGAAGCTTACTTAAAAAGTTCAGTAGAGCACTCTCTTTCGCAACCACTTCAAGTATATTTAGCACAACTTGCCTTTCAAGAAACACAGTTAGAGCAAGACATTGAACGAGTTAATACCGATATGGGATTTATCCAAACCGAGTACTTTCCAAACAGAACCAGTAAAAGTCTGCTAGGTATTTCAGCGGGTATTACCCTACCTTTGTTTCATAGAAACCGAACCGATTTAATGAATTTATCATTAGAAGAAAAAGAGCGCAGTCTTGATATCTTGGCAGAACAAAAAAAAGCTACTTTGGAGCAAAACTACTGGAAATCACATTTAAAAACTGTACTAGAAAAGTATCTCGAATTAGTCCAGCTATATACTCAAATGAATCTACAAGAAATGCGAAATACGCTTCAAGTATTAGATGATTATGAACCACTCAAAACTCTTGAATGGCAGGAAATGGAGCTAAATTGGAAAGAAATTGAACAGCAGTGGTATTTTGAATTGATCAAAACTTATATCGGGTACTTGAGCAGTAAAGAACTTTTATCTCGTGAACCTTATATAGACTGGTTGGATGCTAAATCCTACTAATATTAAAATACCTATATATCTATGTCATTGACCCAATCTCCCCGGTATTTAATCACTGGCGCGAGTTCTGGCATTGGAGAGGAACTTGCGCGCCAACTAGCTAAAAAAGGATATATTATTGGTTTGGTTGCTCGTAGAAAAGAACGACTAAATACGTTAAAAGAAGAACTTTTAGAGTCACCAGGCAAGGTATTCATACACGCAGTAGACCTTGCAAATGAGATAGAAACTACCAAAGCATTTACTAAATTAGTATCAGCTATGGGTGGACTAGATGGGATTATTTTAAACGCCGGTGTTGGTCGCGACGACCTAAAAGCTCCATGGGAATCCGACGCTCAAACCATAGATATAAATATACGTGCTTTTGCGCATGGTTTACACTGGGCTTTTGCGCACTTCCAAAAGCAAGGTCATGGTCATATTGTTGGCATGTCATCTATCGCATCTCATCTAGCATCTGGACATGCTCCCGTATATACCGCTAGCAAACACTTCGTATCAAATTATATGACTGGATTTCGTATGAAAGTTAATGCCTTAAATATGAAACTCGATATCACCGATATACGACCAGGTTATGTAGTCTCGGAGATGACACAAAATAATCCTAATACCTTTTGGATGGCTTCTACTCATAGAGCAGTTAAAATGATGATTCAAGGTATAGAAAAGAAGAAAAAACGGATATATATCACCAAACGATGGCGATTACTGGCAGAGCTTGCCGATTTGATTCCCTATTTTATTTGGAATCGGCTCTCTTTTTAAAGCGTCGACAACGCTCACTGCAATATTTAACCTGCTCCCAGTCTTTTTTCCATTTTTTTCTCCATGCAAAAGGACGGTCACAAACCGGACAAATTTTAGTTGGTAGCTCTGATTTTTTCAACCCAAAAAAAATTATCCTTCGTTGTCTTGCTGCTTTTTTCGCGCGCTAATTTTCATCTTTATGAGTTCACGCTTATTTAAAGTTTTAATGCGGTTTTCGTTTACATGCCGTGCAACCATATATACCTCGTCTAGATAGCTACGCCAAGTATCAGAAAACAAACTTCTGGTAATTTCTGAAATATTTGATTTCACACTTTTATAATTCAAGGGATGTTCCATTTTAGGCTTTTTCCCGGGAATCAAATACAAATTATTCTCTCCTTCTAATTTCTTCATAACTCTTTTCTAAATCTATAATGGGTGGAACAAACATCGATTGATCGTATAGATAAGGCCTATGACGAAACCGAGAAGGCACCTTTATTAATTCTTTACACCATAACATAACATATTCTCCCGAGGAATCGTAACGATCGGCTTGTAATTCAATGTTAAAAAATCTATTTCGAGGGTCATGACCCAACGTAGCATTATACATCCAATTCCCATAATTAGATCCTGGATCATAATCCAACAACATAGACTCAAAATATTCAGCTCCCCAACGCCAATCCATACTCAGATTCTGGGTAAAAAAACTAGCAATATTTTGTCGTCCTCGATTGCTCATAAAGCCCGTGATGGCCAATTCACGCATATTCGCATCGATAAATGAAAACCCCGTTTGTCCCGAAATCCAAGCCTCAAAATAATCTTTATTATTTTGATATTTTCGAATATTGGATTGTATACCGCCTTTAGAAAACCACTTATACCCATATTTATATGCAGCAAATCGAAAAAAGTCCCGCCATAACAACTCAAAAATAACCCAATAGGTCGAGTCATTTTTGATACGTTGGCGTTCGTATACATGTATTTCACTGGCAATCATACGTGCCGACAAACTACCGTTCGCTAACCAAGGCGAAAATTTGGTCGAATATTCTGTACCTACTAATTTATTTCTTGTTTTTTTATATGTCGCTACCAAATCTGTCTCCCATAAATAATACTCCAACCTGGCTAAACCTGCCTCTTCCCCACCTTTGAATAACATCTCCCATTGAGCTCCATGTAATTCAAGCTCATCCGCTAAATGCGCTACTGGATTAATAGGAGTACACCCTATGGTTTCAATACTTTGAAGTTGACTTTCAATACTTTCCAACTCAGCAAAAACAGAAAGCGCTGAAGGATCCTCCCCCCAATCGCATTTCTGAAGTCTGTTAGCTTGTGTAGGAGTGGCTATAGGCTCAGGTATCTCTGCATATTTTTCTACTTTTTTACGAAAAGAAGTAAATCCATTAGGTAAACTTTCCAGTGTAAAAGGAAGATTCTCTGGATCTATTAATGTACCTGACCAAAATCCCTTCCATCGGCTCGAGGTAAGTTGGTGAGCCAAAGCTTCTTCAATCTGCGTCTCTTCATAGGCATACTCATAAGAAAAAAAGAGTTTGGCCTTAGGCAAAGCCTTTAACAACTTAGGAAATAGTTCCTCTGGCATTGCATTTAAAATGAGTAAATCTAAACCGATACTATGTAATTGTGAGCGTAGATTCTCTAAAGATTCACGTAAAAAGCGTCTTCTATGTTTTCCCATCTTTGGTAAACCAAAAGAAGTAGATTGAAACATTCTCGGGTCAATCAGATAGATAGGCTGAACTTTACCTTGCTGGATTGCCGCATATAAGCACGGGTTATCATGGATTCGGAGGTCATTTCGAAACCAAACAAATATTGGGTTTTGAATTATATTAGCACTCATATGCAAATGGGTGTTAGGAATAGAAAAATCTAGATTACTTGTTGAGTATAATTTGTTTTAATAATAAAACGAGAAGTATGTACAGGTTGTTCCCATACTCCTTATCTTTCAAAAAAAAATAAATTATGCAAAAAGTTGTACGTATAGCCGGAGACGGTATTGGAATTGAAATTACAGAAGCGGTAAGTACTATATTAGAACAAGCAGGGGCTCAAATTGAATGGGTAGATGCCCGCGCAGGACTTGGAGCCTATGAGGAACTAGGAAATCCACTACCAGATAAAACAGTTACCGACATACGTGAGAACAGACTTCTATTGAAGGGTCCACTTACGACTCCAGTAGGCACTGGCTTTCGCTCTGTAAATGTAGCTCTGAGACAGCATTTCGACTTGTATGCTAATATTCGTCCAGCCCGAACCCTTCCAAGCATAGACAGCCCCTTTAAGAATGTGGATATGGTTATCTTCCGCGAGAATACCCAAGGCCTATATATTGGCAAAGAACACTGGTTAGATGAAGACAAAAAAACACATGCCGAAAGTATCGCTGTAGTAACAGAAGAGGCAAGTGAACGCATTATCCGGGCTGCTTTTGAATACGCGCTCACCCATGATCGCCAAAAAGTTAGCTTAGTCCACAAAGCAAACATTTTAAAATTTACTACCGGGCTATTTTTGGAGGTAGGTAAAAGAGTAGCTAAAGATTATAGTGGTATAGAATTTGAAGACTTAATCATCGATAATATGGCCATGCAAATGGTTATGCGGCCGGAACGTTTTGACGTGGTGGTTACTACTAACTTATTTGGTGATATTCTTTCCGATTTAGCATCGGGCTTGGTGGGTGGATTGGGTGTAACCGGTGCGGCAAATATGGGCAAAGAACAGGCCATGTTTGAAGCAGTGCACGGCTCCGCACCAGATATCGCAGGTCAGGGAAGAGCTAATCCAATGGCTTTATTGTTTTCATCACTCATGCTTTTAGAGCATATTGGTCAAAAAAATGTAGGCAACAACATTAGCAAAGCTATTTACAAAACTCTGGTAGAAAAGAAAGTTTATTGTACTCCTGATATTGGAGGAAAAGGCACTACACAGACGTTCACCCAAGCGGTGGTTGATAATCTTTAAAGTAGCGCATTAAGCCCTGTATTAATTAAGGATATAAGCAGACTGAATATAACAGCCCAAGTAAAGCTATGAATTCGAAGCCCATCGACTAGTTTATCAATAAGCATAATTAAAGCTGCATTAATGACAAGCATAAATAAGCCCAAACTTAACACAATAAAGGGCATACTAAGGACAACCAGAATAGGTTTTAGAAGTATATTAACTAAGGATAGACCTATAGCGACACCCAAAGATGTCCAATAACTACGGATTTCGACTCCATCTAGAAGACGTGCAGATATAAATACTGCCACGCTAAGAACTAAAAATTTAACCATGATTATTTTGTATTTCTAGTATATACGCAGAATAAAAACATTTGTTGGCAAGTTGTTCTATTGTGTTAGATGAATTTAAAAATAGCTGACAATTACTGTTTTTTTGCTACATTTTGATTCATATGTAAAATTAATCCTATTAAACTGGAATATCCGTTGAATTATTTGCTTAAAACATTCGAAGAACTTACTCCCTTAGATAGCATGCGGATATATCAACTACGCCAACAAATATTTATGCTCGAACAAGAATGTCTATATGCTGATATAGACGGCCTTGACCCATCTTGCTGGCACTTATTGGGAGTAGAAGAAGAAAGG
Source organism: Balneola sp. (assembly GCA_002730655.1). Classification (GTDB taxonomy): domain Bacteria; phylum Bacteroidota; class Rhodothermia; order Balneolales; family Balneolaceae; genus UBA1275. The sequence continues at coordinate 16,543 of PCAT01000044.1, read as the reverse complement.
CTTATTTCGTACCTGAGAATTGTCCCCCCTGGGTATCACTTTGATGAACCAGCTTTGGGAAGAATTATTGTAATCCCAGAAAAAAGGGGTGATTATATAGGATCAGAACTCATAAGAACAGGAATACAATTTTGTCAAAATAATTACCCTAATATTGGTATTTCAATCGAAGCCCAATACCATTTAAAATCATATTACGAGCAATTTGGATTTAATGCATTGGGTGATATTTATGAAGTAGATAATATCCCACACATAAAGATGAAACTATGAGAATGGTTACATCTTAAAACTCATTTCAAGTAGAATAAGGTGAATGAGTAGTTTAATGTCAAAAGTTTCTTCTGATTGGTAAACAGTTACAATTCACTAATTTCAATTAATAAAGTTTCATTAATTTCTGTGTAATGAATTTCAAATCAATAACAATATTTTCATTATTTATAATATTTTTTTGCCTGTCAAGAAGCCGATAATGAGATAATACATGAATATCCTACTGCACTTTTAAATTCTGTCTCCTTCTTAGACTTAGCCAATACAGCTCATGATGGGGATAAACTTAGTGCATCTTTAAAATGATAATACAATTATTAACGGATAGACAGTCTTTATTACTTCAGGTGACACTCAAGCATTTCATAATCACAATACCAATATGCTTTATTTTGTACTTGTAGATAAAGAAAAAAGAATCAGAGGATATTATGATGGCACAAATCTTGAAGAAATGGATAAATTATTAGACGATATCAAAACTCTTATTCAATCATATGAAAATTCTTAATATCATGAAGAAATTATTTTTAAACTTATCGATTTCATTACTTATGTTAACTAGCTCTTTTGCACAAGAGCTTGTAATTGGTGAAGAAAGGGTTGAACCTGGAATTGTTTTCATTTTTGAGGGTGCAATCAAGGATGTGATTATTCCCGAATCAAATAACTTAAGTGTCAATGAAACCAATATTCACATTGAAGCTCGTGTAAATTGGGATTCAACAAATATACCTGAGGGAACACCAGCAGAGGGTTTTGTAGCTTATCTAAAAATCAATGCGATAGTTTATAATCAAAAAACTGGTTTAAAAACATTTGTAGATTTAATTCCACATATTAATTTAATCGATAATTTTCACTATGCTAGGAATATTTCACTTCCAGGTGAAGTAGATGATTTATATACAGTTGAATTTAAAGTTAATCCACCTCACGAATTTGATTTAGCATTCCACAAGGACTGGGTTGATGAATATGGGACAGATCTATTTAAAAACACTACTTTCATATATAAAAACGTAGATTTTGAGTTAATTGCCAAAGCGTCAAGAAATTAGAGTTTTAAATGAAGGTGATGGTGTAATTTCAGCTATTTATGAATGCCATATGAATTATAGTATTGACTCTTACACAGCAAAAGTATTGTTATTCATGATTGGCATTGAAGAAATCAGTCCGACAAAGCATTGTCTATAATTTCAAATTGACCGATATAAATGTAAAATTAAGTACTTAATAGTTCTTACTCTCGCATTAATTTTCACCATAAGGTTAGGTTCATAATATTATAATATTAATCCTCTTAAGTGATTAAGCACAAGTAAAATCAATTTATTTAACGATTTTCTTTTTAATGAATTATTTTGGTTTTGGATACCAAATCATTATGATTTGGAATAGAATTATAAAAATATGCAAATAAATAAAAAGTTCAGAATAGGTGGTATTTGACGTAATTTTTATAGCAATTAATGATACCGAAATACAATAAATAGAACATAAAATCTTTGGTACTATCCTCACCGTGTCACCTCTATTGATTGCTGCTCTCAGACCTTGTGCTAAATCAAAGCCCTTATATGTAAATAAAACCATGCTCAAATAAAATATTCCAATGTTTTCCATATTGATTCCACGTTAACTTATTCTATATATAATTTTAACTAACAGTAATGTAATTCATTTAAATAGGAATTTTATTATTTACCATCATCCGAAAAAACTATCAAACCTCATTCCACTGTGACAGACTTAGCTAAATTACGTGGTTGATCCACATCACAACCTCTATTCACTGCGATATAGTAAGATAATAATTGGAGTGGGATAACACTTAGTAATGGACTTAATTCATCTAATGTAGCAGGAATTTCAATCACGAATTCAGCGAGATTTTTTACTTCGTCATGTAGAGGATTTACCACCGCAATTATGCGACCTTTGCGGGCCTTTACTTCCTCTATATTACTTACCATTTTATCGTTTGTGTGATTGGTAGCTGATATTACAAGAACTGGCATCATTTCATCAATTAAGGCAATGGGGCCGTGTTTCATTTCAGCTGCGGGATATCCCTCAGCATGGATATAAGAAATCTCTTTAAGTTTAAGTGCTCCTTCCAATGCAACTGGAAAACTATAGGAACGCCCCAAATACAAGAAGTTAGGAGCATAAGTAAATAGCTGAGAAATACGTTCTATTTCCTCATGTTGATCTAAAATTTCTTGGATTTTAACTGGTATTTGACTCAGTGCTTTAATAAGCTCATCGGCCTTCTTTGCCGTTATAGTTTCTCGGTACTGAGCTAGCTGTATAGCCATCATAGTTAAAACCGTAACTTGCCCAGTAAATGCTTTGGTAGAAGCGACACCAATCTCAGGGCCAGTGTGTAAATATACCCCTGCATCGGTTTCTCTCGCAATAGTTGAGCCCACTACATTTACCACTCCTAGTACTGTAGCACCATTTGATTTTGCTTCCCTTAAAGCTGCAAGTGTGTCGGCCGTCTCTCCACTCTGGGAAATAACAATAACTATATCATCGGAATATATCAGTGGGTTTCTGTACCGAAACTCTGAAGCATACTCAACCTCTACAGGTATTTGAGCTAATTCTTCAAACAAATACTCGGCCACAAGACCCGAATGCCATGAAGTACCACAGGCAGCTATAATGATACGTCGTGCCCCGTGTAATTTATCCATGACTTCTGTTAGCCCGCCTAGAACTATTTTCCCTTCTTCGGGTTGAATACGCCCTCGAAGCGAATCGCCAACAGTTTTTGGCTGTCCAAAAATTTCTTTAAGCATAAAGAAAGGATATCCACCTTTTTCTATTTCTTCCAAACTCAATTGAAGCTCATGTACTTTTTTATCCATTAAGACGTATGAATTATCTTGCACCTCGTAGCTATTTCGCCGTACTACAGCCGTCTCATTGTCGTCTAAATAGACCACTTTATCAGTGTACTCTGCAACTGCCGAGGCATCACTAGCAACAATCATTTCATCGTTTCCTACCCCCAATAATAATGGTGAACCTCGCCTAGCTACTACCATCAGGTCTGGGAAATCTTCATGCAATACTGCTAATCCATACGTCCCATTTACTTGCTGCGTTGCCAATTGAACAGCTTTTTCTAGGCTTAGTACTTCTGGATTTTTATAGAACTGTTCAATTAATTTAGCTAAAATTTCTGTATCCGTATCCGAGTAAAAAACATGACCTTGGGATTGAAGTTGCACCTTTAATGCTGTGTAGTTTTCAATAATTCCATTATGCACAACAGCTATTTTACCATTGGTTGAAGTATGTGGATGTGAATTAACATCATTAGGTTCTCCATGTGTAGCCCAACGAGTGTGCCCTATCCCTATGTCAGCCTCATTAGTTCTCGAGAGCATAGCTTCTAATTTAGCCACCTTTCCCTTACATTTGGTAACCCTCAAAGAATCATCAATAACGGCAATTCCCGCAGAATCATACCCTCGGTATTCTAGTCGTTTTAAACCTTTTATTACCACATCTTGGGCGTTTCGCGCACCAATGTACCCAATTATTCCACACATAAAAACTTAGATTTATATATTAATACCAGTTAATTATCAATTTAGTTAAAAATATGACTATTATGTATAAATAGTAAAAAATGACACTATAAAATATTGATAGCGAATATGCAGCTGTGTTTTTTTTCCGACGTAAAAGGACAGCGGTTCGATCCTCTAACACTCACGCGTCCAGTAGAAAACTTACGGGTTGGTATCTTAACCGTTCAAGAAAAATGGGAGTATTGGTTAAATCTAACCACCAAAGTTCGAATATGTAGGCCTTATCTAAACCCATTTTATAACGAAAGCACCATTCAACCTGACCAAGATTGTCTGTGGATTAATGCCCGTTTTTTACCCGATCATTCGCTGACTGAGAAGCTAAAAAGCCTTCAAACAGGACAGGCCCTTATAAATCCGATTGCAAATCAAGATGGTACAGGGGCTGAAAGTATAGAACTTGTTGCAGTTGTTTTGTCAGGGCAACAAAGCTTCAATTGCCTATTGGAATGTAAAAATGTAAATGATCCTTCTTACTGGGTTCAGACACTATTGAATGCCTCAGAAGGTCCAATAAATTGGATGGGAGAAATTAAAAAGCTAGACTATTTATGGGATATATTGCAATTCAATAGTAGCGAAATTGAAGCTGATCTTGGGTTAATTTCCCTACCTACTGTTGAAGAATATGACCTAAGGACCAATCTCCACGTCATCCATCCCGAACGGATTTTTGTACATCCATCAGCATATTTAGAACCTGGGGTTATTTTAGTAGCAAAGGATGGTCCTATTTATATCGGTGCTCGGGCAACCATTGAAGCAGGTAGTATTTTGAAGGGACCATTGGCTATTTGTGAGGGCGCTGTTACAAAGATGGGATGTCGAATTTATGGTGGTACGACCATAGGGCCAGTGAGCAAGGTGGGCGGAGAAGTATCCAATACCATATTTCATTCCTATTCCAATAAGGCGCATGATGGCTACATGGGTAATTCCTTGGTTGGGCAATGGTGTAATATGGGAGCTGACAGCAATACTTCCAATCTAAAAACCAATTATGGCCTCATATATTTAGAAGATTGGAATAGTCGACAAGCGTATGATATTGGTTTTCAATTTTTTGGTTCGGTCATAGGTGATCATTCCAAAACAGCCATTAATGCTATGTTAAATACTGGTACCATGTGTGGGGTGTGCTCAAATATCTTTTTATCACAGTTTACTCCTAAGCATATACCTTCCTTCAGTTGGCTCACGGATGCTGGAAATAGTACCTATCGATTTGATAAAGCCGTAGAAACCATGAAGGCAATGATGGCTAGGCGTGAAATTGAATTTGAACCAGGTTACCAAAGTATGATGAAGCATCTGTTTGATCTAGCTATCCTGAATGATCATTAAAGTACTCGCTTCGCAGACAAATAACGCATACTCCAATAACGAGCATTAAGATCCGATATCATGACCCCTCCTGTGATACCGGCGTGCAAAAAATGTCGCTGGTCAACCATTACACCAACATGATAGGTAGTCGGTCCTGTTTTGAAAAAGACCAGGTCACCTAATCCTACTTGCTTACGTCGTATTTTCTTTCCTAATTTCATCTGTTGCAGTGTTGTACGCGGTAATTTTTTACCTAAATATTCGTCAAACACTACTTGTATAAAAGCAGAACAGTCTACTCCTTTAAGGGTGGTTCCTCCCCATTGATAAGGAGTTCCTCTCCATTCTGTATATGCTTTTTTTAATCGGTTAAAGGTTTGTACTTCCGTTAGACCAGCCGACCGGCTAATGGTAGGGATAAATCGTACAGAAGATTCATTTGAGGCACCATTAGTAACACTTTTACTACTGCCACAGGCTGCTAGAAATAGGCTCACTGTAATCAAAATTAAAAGTGCAGAAAACTTCAAACGATTTACTATGAAATTTAAGTTAAAAGTACATAATGTGTTAATTTAGTAAATTATTTCTATAACCGAATTTCTACTAATAAACTATGTCAATGCAACTCTTAGTGAATATTGATCATATTGCTACACTCCGAAACGCCCGGGGTGAAGGCTATCCAGTACCTGCCCAAGCTGCCCAAATTTGTGAAATGGCAGGCGCTGCTGGAATTGTCTTTCACTTGAGAGGAGATCGTCGACATATCAAGGACCACGATCTACCTGCACTCAAAGAAGTCGTGCAAGGGATATTGGATTTTGAGATGGCCGCCACTGAAGAAATGATCGAGTTACTGCATCAGTTGCAACCCGATATATGCACCTTAGTTCCAGAAAGTAGAGAAGAACTAACCACCGAAGGTGGATTGAATTTAGCAGCGGTTTTTAAAGACTTCGAAACTCGTGTATTTCCAGCCATACGTGACGGTGCTAACGGTTCTAAGATTGAAATAAGTTTATTTGTAGACCCCAATCTAGATGATATTAAAGGGGCTATAGAACTAGGTAGTGACGCCATCGAGCTACACACTGGAACTTACGCAAATGCCTCAACCCCATCTGCTGCACGGGCAGAACTTACCCGCCTTGCAACTGCTGCTAAGATAGCGCACTCTGCCGGGCTAAAAGTAAACGCAGGCCACGGCTTAAACCAAAACAACCTCGCCCCCTTTCTTCGCGCCGTACCTCATCTAGCCGATATAAGCATAGGACATGCACTCATAAGTGAATCTGTTTTCCATGGCTTAGCCACCACAGTCCATGCCTATATGACAATTATAGAACAGGTTAAAGAGGAGCAAAGTTAATGAGTTCCACTCATTTTTCTGGGTACGCCGCGATCCTAGGACGACCTAATGCAGGTAAGTCCACCCTTATGAACACCCTACTTGGAAGTAAACTTTCAATTGCTACACATAAGGCGCAGACCACTCGCCATCAAATTATGGGTATTTATAGTGAACAGGATTATCAGATCATTTTTTTAGATACTCCTGGCATTATTCAGCCAAAATATGAACTCCAAAAGGCGATGATGCGCTTTGTTAAAAAGGCCGAAAAAGAAGCTGATGTCGTGCTTTTGTTAGTCGATCTTAAGCGCAGTTATGTACAGAAGGAGCAGGACAAAAAAAATGTGCAAAACGCTCCCCTTGATTTGGTTGACCATGAATTATTAAGGCTCACCCGATCCCAGAATAAACCTGTTATATTGGTGTTGAATAAGATGGATGCTGTGTCTGAGGAATGGTTAATAAAAGTGCAAGAAGCGTATGAAAAAGCCTTCACATTTACCGGGATTCAAGCAATATCAGCATTAGAAAAGTATGGTATTCCTGCATTAATTAACCAGCTAAAGGCCAATATTTCAAAGGGTCCTGCTTTATATCCAAAAGATGAATTAAGTGAGCATCCCCTCCGATTTTTTGTATCTGAATTCATTCGTGAACAATTATTTTTAAATTATCATGAAGAATTACCTTACTCAGCCACCATAGAAATATTAGAGTATAAGGAAGCCCCTGATATTGATCGAATCATGGCCGATGTCGTGGTCAATCGAAATTCTCAAAAAGGTATAATCATTGGAAAAAAAGGGGCTGCTATAAAACAACTAGGCATACAATCCCGAGCGAGAATTGAATCTTTTTTAGGTAAGAAAATACACTTAGAACTACACGTGAAAGTGCGAGAAAGATGGCGAGAAAAAGAACATACAGTCCGTAACTTAGGATACAGAGAATAATTTTATCATTAGCGAAGATTTAACTTATTTCCTTTCAAAACTTCCGTCAGCTTTCTATACAGCCGCAGAAAAATGAGTATCCAAAAAAAAATTTTAATGCCCGAAACATTCACTACCGAGTCTGGTTTTGTATTCAAAGAATTTGAACTCAGCTACCGTAGCTGGGGGACTCTTAGCAAGAAAAGAGATAATGTGATACTCATTTTTCATCCGTTAACAGGGGACAGCAATGCCGAAGAGTGGTTTCATGGCTTTTTCACCCAAAAAAGCCCTATTGACTTGGATAGACACTATGTTTTATGCATCAACACTCCAGGTAGTTGTTATGGCTCAACTGGACCTCAAAGCCTGAATCCCCAAACTCAGAGAGCCTATGGTCCTTCTTTTCCAGTACTAACTATTAGAGATATCGTTCAAATGGAATTATACCTGATAAATCATCTGAATATTACAGCTATCCAATGTGTCATAGGGGGATCAATGGGTGGGATGATTGCACTAGAATTTGCTCTTATAGACCCTAGAATTAAACGTGCTTTTCTTATGGCTATGGGCAAAGCTCATACGGCTTGGTCCATAGGACTTAGTCATTTGCAACGAAAAGCCATCTACCAAGATACAAACTGGAACGGTGGCTGGTATTCGGATGAAGCACCACCAAGTCAAGGGCTCTCTCTTGCGCGGCAAATTGGGATGATGACCTACCGTTCTCCAGAGGACTATGAAGCTAAATTCGGTAGGGACATTCAAAAAATAACAGAACATCCTTACTATGAAGTTGAATCCTACCTAGATTACCAAGGTCAAAAACTTGACAAAAGATTTGATGCATTAAGCTATGAACGGCTAACGCGGTCCATGGATACTCATGACATCTCAAGAGGTCGTGGAAATTTTAAAGAGGTGGCTAGTCTAGTCACCATACCAATTCATATAGTCGGAATACAATCCGACGCTTTATACCCGATTGCAGAGCAAGAAGAATTAGCCCAACTCTTACCCAACGCCGAATTTACCACAATTAAATCCCGCTATGGTCATGATGCATTTTTGATCGAGTTTGAACAGCTTACCAAAATATTGGCCCTTTTTTTTGCAAATACCTAGTTTTTCTTTTTTTATTATGTCAGAGCAGAAATCCTAAAATATATGCACGGGTTAATACAAACAGAGTTATCTCATTTTCTCACAGCTGTATTACCCTTATTTTTCTACCATTAGCCTTTCATTTTCAAAACATTCTGTCAAAAAGCTAATCAATAAAAGGTTTCTATATTACCTTTTCCCACCAAAAATAGACTGCATACACAAAGTTTAATTAGACAGATTTGGTATTTTTTTCACTTCCTGACGTTTTTTTCTTGACAGAATAGAGAATTTTAAGGTACATTGTGGGGTAAAGTGGGGAATTGTGGGGGCTTTTTCTCACTTTATAAAGCAATCATAATTCCACGTTTAGTCACCTTGCATAGCTTCAAAGGTCAATATGAGCATAGTATAGATGCAAAAGGCCGCATAGCCTTTCCGGCAAAAATGCGAAAAGTGTTGAGTCCAGATGCTCAAGAACGCTTCGTAGTAGTGCGCGGGTTAGAAACTTGTCTTTATTTATACCCAGATAACGAGTGGTGTGACGTGGAAAACGCCCTCTCTAAAGCCAATAATTTTACTCGAACTGGCCGCATAGCCAAACGGAATTTTTTACGCTATGCCGAAGACGCCTTATTGGATAAACAACATCGTCTAGCTCTACCTTATGAGCATACCAATTATGCCCAAATCAACGGGAAAGCCGTCTTCATTGGTATGGGGCAATACATCGAGATTTGGTCCCCCGACATCCTCGCAAAAGTAGATGCCGATTTAGATCCCAGTACTTTTGAAGCTATTTTTGAACAAGTAATGGGAGACGGATTCGGATCCGATGGTGAATAATATGACTACATATTATGAACACAAGCCAGTAATGCTCCAAGAGTGCCTTGAGCATCTAATTACCGACCCAAACGGTATTTATATTGACGCAACTTTAGGTGGTGGCGGGCATACTTTAGCCATACTAAATGAACTAGAATCTCGAGCAACTGTTTTTGGAGTAGATCAAGACCAGCAAGCTATTGACGCTGCAACCCAGATTATTGGAGAAGATCCAAGATGTACGATATTAAAAGGAAACTTCGGCTACCTGTCTACTCTTTTACCTCCCTCATTTAGAGGACAGGTAACCGGAATCCTATTAGATTTAGGGGTTTCCACTCATCAGCTTAAAGAAGCGGAAAGAGGATTTAGCTTTCAGCAGGAAGGGCCTCTTGATATGAGAATGGGAACCTATACAGGCCTGACCGCATATGATGTTGTAAACACCTATGATTATGACCGACTAAGAGATATCATTTTTCATTATGGAGAAGAGCGAGGCAGTAGAAAAATCGCCCAAAGTATCATAGATGCACGACCTATTGAAACTACCCAGGAACTTTCATCTATAATTAGTGAACAAGTAAACCATAAATTCAGAATAAAGAGCTTGGCCAGGGTATTTCAGGCTATTCGTATTGAGGTAAACCAAGAATTAGCAGTATTAAAACAAGTTTTGCAACAAGGACTTGAGCTCCTAGCCTCTGGTGGACGAATAGTGGTAATGAGCTATCACTCACTCGAAGATCGACTGGTAAAAAACTTCATGAAGAGTGGAAATTTTGAAGGAATCATCAAAAAAGATTTTTACGGTAACCCTGTCTGTCCTCTAATACCTATCAATCGTCAGGTCATTACCCCTAATGATCGTGAAATTGAACGAAACCCAGCCTCACGAAGTGCAAAACTTCGAATAGCTGTAAAAATAGGAGACCCCGGCTCATGATGGTGTCATCTCCTTTGCATAGAAAGAACGTGAAGCCAAACCTCCGAAAAATCAATTCCAATGATTATATACACTCTCCATCTAAAAAAGCCAACAAAAAAATTGGTCAAAGAATTGGTATCAATTTATCATCTTTCAAACCTGCAAAAATCATTGCTTTCACCGTCGTTGCAGCATTTCTTGGTTTTATCTATCTAACACATGTATTTGCTACCGAAAAGTTGCTTGGGCAGGTTCGTCAGCTCCAAAAAGAATACGAACAATCCCAACAAGTGTACGATGATTTAAGACTACGATACAACCGAATGACAGGCCCAGTAGATATTTATCGTAAAGCTAAAGAATTAGGCTTTATCAATGCAGGACCGGCCGACCAAATACTGGAGATTCATTAAATGCAAGAGTTTAGAAGCGCTATTATGAGTCGAATGTTTGTGATACTGGGTATTCTTTTTTTATTACCCACTGCTTTACTAATTCAATTGGTTAGAATTAATTTCATAGAGGGTGAAGGGCTTCGCCAACTTTGGAATAAACAAGCCATCACTGAAATAGCTATACCAGCAGAACGAGGTAATATTTACGATCGCGATGGCACCCTTCTTGCCACAAACACCGTAGATTATAGAATGGCTATAGATCCCAAAGTACCTAGCATGACGCAGGCTAAGGTAGACTGTGTATTAGTTACCCTGGGTCGAACTACCGGTAAAAGCAAGGCCTACTACCAAGGTATTCTAAGCAATGCTCCCTCGTGGTCCCGATATGTGGTGATGGAAAAAAATATGAATAGTACGCAAAAAGAAGAACTAGCCAAACTTGCTATACGAGGTGTTATACTTGAAAAAAACTATCGCCGAAGCTATACATTCGGTTCACTTGCTGCTCATACTATGGGCTTCGTAAATCATGAAATGAGAGGGCAGATTGGCCTAGAATCTCATTATGATGACGAACTAAAAGGAGTTGATGGGGTACAGCAAGTGCGTAAAGATGCTTTTCAAAGAGTGTTCGAATACGTGGGAGCACCAAAGAAACTGCCCATCGAGGGCTATGATTTACACACTACAATCAACGCTTCCATCCAGGCTATTTTAGAAGATGAGTTACAGGTAGGCGTTCACCAATATCAAGCCAACTATGGCACTGGAATCATCATGGACCCAACGACCGGAGAAATCTTAGCTATGGCCAATTATCCAAGCTATAACCCTAATATTCCAGGTGATATTAACGAAGAGAACAGACGAAACTTTGCCATAGCCGATCTAGTAGAACCTGGATCTACCTTTAAATTAGTTACCGCGATTGCGGCTGTAGAACAAGGTGTTATAAAAAAGAATGAACTTTTCGAAACGCCCAAAAACGGTGCTGTTCAAATTCATGGCCTTACTTTACGAGATCATGATCCACTTGGAACCATCAACTTTGAGCAGGTTATTCAACAGTCATCCAACGTGGCTACTGCAGAAATCGCTATGCGATTGGATAATAATACTTTTTATCAATATGCCCGTAATTTAGGATTTGGCACCCCCACTCATATAGATCTTGCTGGGGAAGAAGGTGGACGTATGGCAAAACCCTTTGAATGGAGTTTAGTAAGTCTCCCTTGGATGTCTCATGGATACGAGCTTCTTTCGACACCTCTACAAACCACCCAAGCCTACGCTGCTTTTGCTAATCGGGGAGACTTAATGCGTCCTTATTTAGTAAAGGAAATAACTAATACAAATGGAAAAATCGTTGAACAATTCCATCCAACCCATATCCGTAGGGTAGCTAAAGCTAAAACGTTGGACAAACTCTATCCTGTTTTTGAAAGTGTAGTTAGCGATTCGGGTACTGGGGATTTAGCTCAAATATCGGGACTACGTATTGCAGGTAAAACAGGAACGGCGAAAAAAGTAGTTAAAGGAGTATATTCCAATCGCTATCGAGGGTCATTTGTTGGATTTTTCCCATTAGAAGCACCTAGATATGTAATCTATATAATGTTGGACGAACCAAAACCGGTTGGCTATGGTGGATACACGGCAGGTCCTATCTTCAAGCAAGTAGCGCTACGTATTGCAGGACTGGACCAAGACCTGCAGCGCCAATTGGTTCAATATCACAGTTATGATAACAACTATGCTATCGCTCCCTCATTATTAGGCTTATCGCCCGAGCAAGCCAAAGAGCTATTAAATTCCTTATATATCCCTTTTGAAATGAAGGGTGAGGGTGATTGGATCGTACAACAACAGCCAGCCCCTGGGGATACCGTTTTTTCAAAAACTAGATTAAACCTTCAAGTTAAACCTAAATCAGGGCTATTAAATCCACATAAGGAACCAAGAACAGTATTGAATGAAACTCATACCAAAGAGATTGAACGAATCGAACTTCCCGATGTACGTGGGATGAGCATGAGGACAGCTCATAACATGTTAGCTGAACTAGGGCTAAAGACAAAACGCATTGGCTCAGGTACCATATACTCACAATTTCCGATAGCGGGTGACTATATGCGCCCTGGACGTACTGTGACCCTAAATGGTAAGGCTCGCTCATTTGAACAACTTAGTGGAAAAACAGAAGGGGAGCAATGAGTCAACTAGTCTCCAAAATATCCCCTTTAGTCTCTCGCTCGTTAAGTACCCAAGACATTCAAATCATATGCCAACCTCTTACCAAACGCATTAAGCAGCCAGAAGCTATATATACTCAGGTTAGCCAAGATTCTCGAAATATAAATTCCAATGGTGTTTTTGTAGCTGTACGGGGTACAAAAATAGATGGTCATGACTTCATCAAAGCACTAACGTATTCACCCAATCTACTTATTATTGGCGAGGATGCCCCTGAGAGCTATCCTGAGGTCGATAACTACATGCAAGTGGCCAATACACGTAAAATTGTTGGCCCCCTTGCACAAGCTTTCGCTGGAGACCCTTGGCAACACTTGCAAGTAATTGGCATAACTGGCACTAACGGAAAAACAACTACAGCCACCTTATTGTATGAATTGTTATCGCATTCAGGCAAAGCAGTTAGTTTGTTGGGTACGGTATCCAAACGTATTTTAGACCGTGAAATTCCTTCTACACTCACAACCTCGGATCCTATTGAGTTAGCCAATGATATGCAAGCCATGGTGAATGCAGGTAGCACTTATTTAGTCATGGAGGTTTCTTCCCACGCTTTAGACCAGTACAGAGTCAATGGAATTCCATTCACCATTGCCATATTCACCAATATCACCCACGATCATTTGGACTATCATGGTGATATTAAAGCTTATATGAAGGCAAAAAAGAAATTATTCGACGATTTAAAACCCGGTTCTTGGTCTATTATCAATGCCGATGACCCTCATTGTGAGTACATGGTTAAAGATAGCAATGCCCAAATCTTTTCCATCGGGCTAACCGATAGCGAGGGCGATCAATTTAAAAAACAACCTTCTTTAGCTGAGCAACGAAAATTACTCTATCCAACCCTACCTTCCTGGGCTCAAAGACGTAGCTATACAGTAGAATCTTTGGGATTACAGGGAACTATTTTATTTGATAAAACATCCAATATGCGATGGGAACTTCCATTAATTGGTTTATTTAATGCATATAACGCCCTTCAAGCAATCACTGCAGCGCAATTATTGGGCATTAAAACAACAGAACTCGAAAAATATAATCAGGTATTACGTGGTGCGCCTGGGCGTTTAGAACGTGTGCATGTCGATGATGGAGCTGAAGATCAATTAACCGATGATCTGTCACCACAAAAGGAGCCCAATGGTAAACGATATCCTTCTGTATTCGTAGATTATGCGCATACACCCGATGCTTTAGAAAATATTTGTTCCACCTTAGCCGAGTTAAAGGAATCACACCAAAAATTATTAGTTGTTTTTGGTGCAGGTGGCGACCGAGATCCCAACAAACGGCCCTTAATGGCCCAAGCTTGTGAAAAATGGGGTGATATAGCCATTGTGACAACTGATAATCCTCGTTCTGAACCGCCATATTCTATCATTAAGGCAGTTTGTTCAGGCTTCAGTGAAGAATTTATAACTGATCAGGTTCATATAGAAGTCGAGCGAGCCAAAGCTATTGCTTTAGCCTTAGACTTAGCTAGCGCAGATGATATTGTCGTCATTGCTGGGAAAGGACACGAAAAATATCAGGAAATTAAGGGCGTTAATTATCCTTTTGATGATCGAAAAATAGCCTATGAACTTCTTAAAGAATGGAATGAGGCAGCCTAATGCTATACGAACTATTTAACTGGCTAGAACAGAGCTTTGCATTACCAGGCGCCACAGCTATGGCCTTTATTTCTACCCGAACAGGCTTAGCCGCAGTAACATCCTTGCTAATCAGCTTATTTATTGGAAAGCGAATTATTGAATGGTTACAAAGTATGCAACTAGGTGAGGTGATTCGGGACGATATTGGATTGAACCATATTAATAAGCAAGGAACCCCAACAATGGGCGGTGTAATTATCTTGTTGTCTACGCTAATTCCATCCCTTTTGTTTGTTCGAATAGACAGTATTTACGGCTGGCTTATCTTTTTTGTCATGTTAACACTCGGATTGGTTGGGTTTATAGATGACTACATTAAAGTAGTAAAAAAGAACAAAAGTGGACTTGCTGGTAAATTTAAGATAGCTGGGCAAGTAACCGTGGGGCTAGTATTAGGACTGGTCTTATATTCTCATCCAAATTTTGAAACTGTAAATACGTTGAGTACGGTTCCTTTTGCTAAGAATCTAACCATTGATTATGCCTATTTCGGTGAAACCATAGGTTGGTTTATTTATTTGGGTATTTCAATATTTATCATCACAGCCGTAAGTAATGCAACTAATTTAACTGACGGCCTTGATGGATTGGCTACTGGTATTTCAGCAATATGCGGCATTGTATTTGCAATTTTTGCCTATGTATCAGGAAGAATTGATTTTTCCGGTTTCTTGGATATCATGTATTTACCTGGTGCGGGCGAACTAACCGTTTTTGCATCAGCTTTAGTTGGCGCTTGCATGGGTTTTTTATGGTATAACACCCATCCAGCTAGCGTGTTTATGGGGGATACCGGTTCACTTGCCCTCGGAGGAGCATTCGGCGCGCTAGCCTTAATGCTACATAAAGAATTATTACTGCCCTTTATCTGCGGGGTATTTTTCTTTGAAACCGTATCGGTTATCATCCAAACCAGCTATTTCAAATATACCAAGTGGATGACAGGCAATGGCAAACGATTTTTCTTAATGGCTCCTATCCATCATCATTTTGAAAAAAAAGGTTGGAGTGAGAGCAAAATTGTAGTTCGTTTTTGGATTGTAGCCATACTAATGGCTCTAATTAGCTTACTAACTCTGAAGATTCGTTAAAATGTTGATGGATGCAACACATATTACCCAGTTAAAGCAACAGCTAGCCGGTACTAAGGTTGTTGTAATTGGAGCGGCTAGGAGTGGTGTTGGCGCGGCCGAATTGCTCCACGAAGCTGGAGCAACAGTGTTTGTAAGCGACCATGGCGCCATTACCAATCCAATGAAAGAACGCTTACAAATACGTGGAATCGCCTTCGAAGAAGGCGGGCATACAGCAGCAGCCTCAGACGGAACCTTTGCAGTAATAAGCCCTGGTGTACCAACCCATACAGCTTTGGTCCAAGAGTATGTACTTCAGAACAAAGCAGTGGTATCTGAAATTGAATTAGCAAGCTGGTACTGTTCTTCTCCTATGATTGCAATAACAGGAAGTAATGGGAAGACTACTGTAAGCTCATGGATTCATGATTGTTTTTTGCGGGCCGGGCATCCAAATAAATTAGCAGGTAATATTGGTATGGCTTTTAGTGAGCAATGTATCCGGCTCGGCTTAGTGCACTCAACAAGTCCAGATGTTGAGATTTCAGAAGCCATAACCTCCGAACAAAATTCTATTCCTATTACAGCTGGGCAACCATCTACCCAAGCAGAATTTTACTGGATTTTAGAAGTGAGTAGTTTCCAATTGGATCATATTCACACTTTTAACCCCAATGTGAGTGTGCTACTAAATATTACCCCAGATCATCTGGACCGATATAATCATTCAATGGACGAATATGCCGCCTCAAAGTTTAGGATTACTGAACAGCAATCAACAAGGCAGACCTTT
>PCAT01000043.1 GCA_002730655.1 Balneola sp. | reverse complement strand
TTGATCTAGGTGAACTCATTCGAGATTGATCAATGTACCATTCTTCCAGCGAATTTAACCCGCCAGGAACAGTCCCTGCATTTAAATATCTTTGCAATTCTGTTGACTCATCCGATAAACCAGTATCAACATAAATACCATAATGTCTCTTTGTATCAAATACATTATCCACTTGTAGGAAAAATTCAATGTTTTGAGTTAATACTGGTGGTTTATAGTATGCTCTAATATCAGAATTGAATTGAGTTGGCTTATCTTCATTATTTGGTATTAGAGATGTAATATTTTCTCGTTCACTAGTATAAGGGCTACCAGCCTGTAAACTATTAATTGCCGAAAGGGTCAACCCAAATTTACTATTCCATGTAATAGAATTATTGAGAACATTTCGCTTATCCCAGTCTAATCTATTGATCGCTATTATTTCATCAGCATTGTTCACAAAACGATTAAAACGTTCAGCAGGATTAGAGGCTGAACCACTTGCAAATTGTAAGGTATAATCTACAGTCCAGGAAACTTGCCCTTTTCCTCTTTCAAAAAGAGATAATGTGAACCCTTTTACAGTACCATAATCTATATTCTGAAGTCTTCCTACAGGCACACCAATATTACCTCTCACGGCTGTTTGACCGGATAATTCTCTAATATCCTTGGAAAAGACTGTTAAATCCATTCCCATTGTTTCGGATAATCCTTGTTGCAAGCCGACTTCGAATTGTAATGTTCGTTCTGGTTCTAAATTGGCATTACCTATCGTGTATCGATCCGCTCCTTGAGGTCTATCAAATTCATTATTTGTATATAAAAGATTTAATTGAGGTGTTTGAAAGAATAATCCTGCCGAGAAACGCATTACTCCTTGTTCTGATATCGGGAATGCAACACCAAGTCTTGGGCTTACTTGATAGGTTGGATCTGCATTTTTTCGATTAGAAATCATATTACCTGTTTCCACATCTAGTATCGTATCCAAATGATATTGAGTTAAATCAACCGGTACGACATAGTCTGGCTCAAAATAATCTACTCTTAAACCTGCGTTAACAATTAACTCATCTAACTCAACCTTTACTTGAGAATAGGCAGCTAACTCCCAAGGTTGTACTTCAAGACTATTATTCGAAAATGGGTCATCTGATCTAAATGCTCTTTGAGTAGCTTGATTTACACTAATCCCAAAACTCTCATTATCTAATGAGTGTAAACGAGTCGTAATACCAGATTTCCAAAGAATCGTATTATTCACCTGTGATGTGAAGTCAGCAACTATGGTATGTGTTTTTGTTATACTTTGTCCTGAACCCAGATTGTTACCTCCCATTGCAAAAGCATATTGGCCTTGTTGAGAACTCATACGTGCAGCAACATATCGCTCATCTAAATCACCGGATGCAGACACATCATCATAAAGATAATCCTCACTTCGATCATCCAAATAACTGTAGGAAAGATTTGCAAAAGAATTACTATTTAAAGAATATCTTAATCCCAGTATATGTGTTTGATTATAAAAATAGTATGGGTTAATAGCGCTTGGATTATACTTGTAAAAGTGATTATAGTTTCTACCATCACCTGTTTGAAAGAAAAGATTGTAATCTAATTTTAGCCTACTATTTATTTCATAAACAATTGAGCTATTTAGAGATATTCGTTTTTGTCTGTTTAAAGATTCAAATTCACCGTCACCTGTTGACATTAAAAGCCAAGTACTTGGATCTGCACCCGAACTCAAGGTTGCACTCTGCACATCAGAGGGTCTAAATAGATCTCTTCCTATAAGGTGTCCATCGAATGTTACATATCGAAGAGTTGTCTGAATACCTAATTTATCTTTAATAATTGGCCCACCTAGAGATAACTGATAATCTTGATCTCCAACTGAAGGTGCCACCTCAGAGTAAGTAAAAATATCATTACTAAAATCATCGCGAGATAAAAATATGGTTTTGTCTGTATTCCTAGTCACAAAATCTAATTTGCGATTACTGACAATTCTTCCTGCATAACCCAAAAAACTACCTGACCAATCTCTTGATACGCCTTTTGTTACGATGTTCACAACACCACTCATAGCTTGGCCGTATTCTGCATTGAAGACACCACTGATAACCTCAAGACTTGATACCATATTTTGTTCTACATCAAATGAAGCTCCATTATTAAATGCATTATTAATCGGTACTCCATTTACAAGATAAGATACCTCTCCTGTCCTTCCTCCTCTAAAATGTCCGTCAACAACACCAGCTTGCTGATTGATAGCTTCATTTATACTCACCAATGGTAAATCTTCCAACTGCGCTGCACTAACATAAGATGTGGTTGTAGTTCGATCTTTTTCAACAATTGGCCTTTGAGCAGTGACAACTATTTCTTCGCCTTCAATAACTTCCTCTGACATTTCAGTATCAATTGTCGTTGTTTTATCAACTAGTACTTCAACTTTTTCTACTTTAACTGTGGCAAAACCTATGTATGTAAAAACTACAGTATATTCCCCCGGATCGAGATTAACCAATGAATATTTCCCATCTACATCTGTTGTAGTACCCTTGGTTGTACCCTCAATAAATACCTGAACTCCTACTAGGGCTTCTCCCGAGTTATCAGTTACTTTTCCTGCTATTTTACCTTTTGTACCTGCAAAAACAGAGCTTGAATAAAAACTAAAAAGAATGATTAAACAAAGGCCGATTAACTGTCTCATTTCTCGCAAATTATTAATGAATTAAAAAAATCGAACCCAAGCAAAGCTCGGATTCGATTTTAAATTTATACTATGTAGTTATACTTATTTGATTAGCATCATTGTTCTTGATTGCACAAAATTAGGTGTACTAATTCTATACACATACATACCTGAAGCGAATCTAGAAGCGTCAAATACTTGAGTATGATTACCCGCATTCATTTTTTGTCCTTGAAGTAAAGTAGCTACTTTCTGACCTAACATATTATAGACCTCGAGAGTCACATTTGAAGTGGCTGCAAGAGTGAATTGTATATTAGTTGAAGGGTTAAATGGATTTGGATAATTTTGATCTAATGAATATTCAAGAGGTGTGCTTGCAACTTCATCTTCATTGGAAACAACTGCCGCACTACCAACTAGAGCAACAACTTCCCAATTAGCTGGAGTATTCCACCATTGCCCAGTACATTTAGAAGACCAACAACCTTGGTAATCACGCCCTGTGGCATCGTTATCATTAATGGCAAGATTAAACATCATTGTCGAAACTCCCTCACCAGTTGGAAACTCAAAATTATCAGATTCGGTATTAACACCACTAAATTCAATTGTACTTAGAATAGTTAATAGTCTCACCACACCTGCAGTTGAAGTATCAGCAATCGTAGCTGAATTCCCAACCAACTGGTTGAAATCACCGCTACCAGATCCACCGTCCCAACCATGAATATATGGTCCATTAACGTCCATTAAACCTGCTCTTAACTGATAATCTGGCTCATCACCTGCTTCGAAGCTTTGGTGATCAGAACCAACTATAAAGTCAGGACTATAAGCGCCTATACCAGCTTCCCAGCTATCATAGTCCCATCCACCACCGCCATTATCAGAAGCAGCAGCAGGTACGATAACATCATCTGTCATTTCAGCATAGAAAACCATCATATTAGCGCCTGTTATATTTTCGAAACCGACCCAAAATTTTGCAGATGCATCAGCGTC
The DNA here is from genome assembly GCA_002730655.1 of Balneola sp. Classification (GTDB taxonomy): domain Bacteria; phylum Bacteroidota; class Rhodothermia; order Balneolales; family Balneolaceae; genus UBA1275. The sequence goes on along the minus strand of PCAT01000043.1, from coordinate 5,417 downwards.
ACCACCTTCTGGTGCATTACCTTCAACTGTCAAACTGTTTGAATCAATCGTAAATGGTTTGTAGTCATCAGGGAAAAACGATGCAAGTGCAGTTGCTGGCGGTACAACTCCAGATTCAAGAGCACCTGCCGCTGCTTCGACAGCTGCCGCACTTAACTCATAGATATAGTTTGGAGCTACTGAAGTTGGTGTATTAATCATAGCAGCAGTCATAGGGCCAGGAGTCCCTTTAGCTGTTCTACCAATTACACCATAATATGCATCAAAAGTTTTTACCATTGAAGCATGTGGCGCTGGAACGCTATGCGTCGCGGTTAAACCGGTAGTCGCATCAAGCGTTGCGATTAAAGCTCCACCTGTATAGTCAGTAAACGCACTATCAGCGAAATATACTTCATACGTTGCTGCACCTGCATCAGATACACCAATTGAAACTATACCATTTTCAGTTGCTACCGCAACTTCAGGCGCTGCTGGTGGTATTTCAGTAATTCTAGTTATTGCTAAGTTATCAATAAAAATATTACCTGCTTGGAAGTTAACCTCAAAACCAACTTGCATGTCGCCCCATACTTTGTTGATGGGTGTCTCTAAAATGTATTTTTTCTTTTCTGTGTCGAGAGTGAGCTTGCCATCACCAAATTCGTTTCCGAAGTAACGCTCCCATCCACCACCTCTTTCACCAAAATACACGTGAATATCATTGGTACCTTCATCTGTGTAAGCATCAAAAGATAATTCATATGGCCCTGGAGCGTAAATTGAATCTTTCTGCTCCTGAGTAAGTACTTGCATAGACTGAACTTCCCACTGATTTCCTTCTCCAGGGATATCCAAGAAGGCCATCTCTCCATTTTGTACTACACCACCAGAAAATCCTTGTGGAGCACCACTTGCAGAATCAACCAAGCTGAAATCTCCATTGAAGACTACACTTGACTTTTTTGTCCGCAGTGCGATGTTATCAATTACTAGGTCAGCATCATCAGCAGCAACTTCAAAACCCAATTTCATTCCACTTGTCCATACTTCTTTAACGTTAGTGTTTAAGGTGTATGTTTTCATATCACCATCAACGGTAACTAGACCGTCACCATCGGCTGCCCAATAGCGACTCCAACTACCACCATTTTCTCCTAAGAAAACGTGAAATGTTTTGGCGCCATCTGGACTTGCCGCGTCAAAGCTTAATTCCCAATCACCACCTTCAGCTAGAGCAGCTATTTGAGTTTCTGATAATATCTGATAGACTTGGAATTCCCACATGTTACCTGATGTGTTCACTACGATATCTAGATTACCAGCATCAAACGAGGCAGTACCTCTATCTCCATTAGGTTCCCATGAAGAGTCTGCAGCAGAAAAATCACCATTAATGACAATGTTGTCACCATATAATGTGTATTGTGCTTGACTCTGAGTAATAAAACCAAATGAAGAAACTACCAATGCAAATGACAGCATTGTTTTATTAATAGTAGAAATATTCATACTTATGTTCTATTTAGTTAAAGTTATGTTATCGAATTTGTCTTGTACTATAATATCTTAAAAATTAGGGCTGATTCACAGATTTTTTTTAAGAAACGCTTCCAATTTAGTTTAACTATATGATAAGAGCAATAATTGGCATAATTTTGCATAAATTTGCATAAAAGATGCTCAAAGCTGAATTAAATGCACTTTTATAAATACATAATTTCATACTTTTTATTGCAAAAAATCTCTTTTGTTTGTTTATGTTACGAAGAAGTAATTATATAATTACGTCTAAACTAAAAATCTGAGAATTATGGGAAGCGCTTCGGGAAAAAATACGATTTATTTTAACAGTGGTCTGGTAATGCTTATAGTCTTATCAGTATTAATCCTAGATCTTACTAATCTTTATGCACAAAAAAGAATAATCGGAAAGGGGAGTTACACCGTAGAACTTCCTGCGGGAGAGTCTAGTGCATCGGATGAAGACGGAAATGCCATCTTACCAAATGTTGATGGAGCATTTAACTTCCCAAATTGGTCATCCAGAAATAGACCTGTTATAACCAATAAATTCTGGAGTAATATCTTATTTCTTAGCCAGACAGACATTGAGAGTGAACCAGTTTATGCATTTGCGCATCCGTTCCAATTTGATGTAACCACATCAGGATTAACATTAGGGCATGCACCAGTGAGTAAGGATTTTTCAGATAGATACTATACCTATTTTACCGATGGGGAATTAAATGTGGGCCTTGAGGGAGTCACTACTGAGTTCAAAGCAACGAATTATTCCGATTGGACAGCAACTACAACATGGAAAACCGATTCTACTAGCTTAGAGGCGACATTTGGACATGGTTTACCTTTTGTCTTTTTCAAATCTAACGGGGCAAAAATTAGTTTAACGAGTGATGATGAATCTACCTTTTGGCATCAAGGAGGACATGTTCTAGGCATTACTATCGATGGTAAGCATTTTGGAATATTTGGCCCTTCAGGTTCATCCTGGTCTTCTGATTTTCCTTTAGTGTCAAGCCTTAATGATCAAGGTTTTCTTTCCATAGCATTATTGCCAGATACTAGCATGACTACATTTAATTTCTTTAAAAAGCATGCCTATGCCTTTGTTGAAGATACCAAGGCAGATTGGGATTATGATTCGCAAACCAATAAAGTGACGGTGACATACAACGTTACCACAACTCTGATGGAAGAATCTGAATCATATGTTAATGAAACCCTCCAAGCACTTTACAGGCATCATTGGATTAATACCAGTGATCCATTAACCAGCTACTCCTACAACTCACCTCGAGGCGCCATGAAAGTATTAGAGGGTAACAGCTTCACAACAAATAATACTTTCATCGGTATTTTACCAAACTTACCAGATTTAGGGGATTATGACAGGTCTCTACTATTAGACTATGTGAATCAAGAAGTTGGTATTCCACTCCCTTCCAATAAGGATACTTATAATAGTGGTAAAGCAATGGGTAAACTCGCACAGCTCATCCACATAGCTGATCAATTAGGTGATTTAAGTGCTAAGAATAAACTCTTGGATGAACTAAAAATTGGACTTGAAAACTGGTTTACTGCAGGCGGTAATCAACAGTATTATTTCGATGAAGACTGGCAGGTATTAATTGGATTCCCATCCAGCCATGGTGCCAACACCTCATTAAATGATCAACACTTCCATCATGGATATGCTATTTATGCCGCAGCAACTGTTGCCCAATATGACAGCATATGGGCATCCCAGGATAATTGGGGGGGTATGGTCAACTTACTCGTTAGAAATGCAAGTAATTGGGAAAGAGGTAAAAGAACGTATCCATATCTAAGGAATTTTGATATATATGCTGGTCATAGTTGGGCAGCTGGACATGCACAGTTTAAAAGAGGTAATAATCAAGAATCAAGCTCTGAAGCAATGAACTACGCGATAGGTACTTTTTTATGGGGTGAGATTACAGGACAAGATGACATTCGAGATCTTGGGGCTTACCTCTATACTATTGAAGCTGAGGCTATATATCAATATTGGTTTGATGTTGATAACGAAGTCTTCCCAGAAAGTTTTGCCCATGATGCTCTTGGTATTGTATGGGGTTCAGGCGGTTATCACGGAACTTGGTTTAGCTCTGATATTGAAAAGATTAGAGGTATAAACTTCTTACCGATATCGTCAGGATCTATGTATTTAGGAAAGTATCCAGAATACATAATGCAGAATTTCAATAAAATTGTAGAAACAAAAGGTGGTCACACTTACGATTGGGAAGACATAGTTTGGAAGTATTTAGCACTCTCTGATGCTGACTTAGCAATTAACCATTTTAAAAACAAACCTGACTATAGCAAATCAGAGGGTGAGTCAAAAGGACAAACCATGCACTGGTTGTATAATATGAGCAAGCTCGGGCAAGTAAACACAGAAGTCCAAGCAAATATCCCAACCTATAATGTATTTGTAAATTCTGATGGTGATACATCCTATGTTGCCTATAACTCAGATCCTAACACAAAAAAAGTAACCTTCTCCAACGGCTTTTCCTTTGAGGTTCCGGGAAGAGAGACCAAGGTATTTAATCGTTCAATGCCAGCAGATACAATTGGACGGCCGAAGACAACACCTGAGTTCAATCCTCTAACAGTAATTTCAATATTTAGTGAGGAATATGAAACAGCTACAAATATCCAATTAGCAGTAGATTCGACGAGTACTACTGAGGCAAATTTCAAATCTATAGAAGGTAACAATGTCATCGTATTAGAAAATTTAGACAGTCAAAAAATAGAGTTTGAATCAAAATTAGATCTTTCAACAAGAACTAATATATACTTCAATGTTTGGAGTGAAATTACAGGTGAATTAAAATTTACTCTTCTACAAGATGATAATTCATCAAAACAGGTAACAATATGTTGTCCATCTGATAATTCTTGGCGTGATATGCAAATACCCTTATTGTCTTTTGGGGAAGATATTAACTTATCCCAAATCGATGGCATAATAGTGGATGGTGAGACAACTGTAATTCTTGATGATATACTTTTTTACGGAGACGATCCCGTTAAAGATGGCCCTGATAGCTCAGCAGTACTAGAAGAACGAGAAGCTAGTAATGTTATTTCTGTATTTAGCGACAAGTTTACTGACTTAGAAAATACTGATTTTACTCCTGATCTTGGACAAACAACAGAAGCAAGCTTTTTTTACATGGAGGATACAGAAGAAGAAGATATTCTTCTAAAGCTTAAGAACCTCGATTTTCATCATCTCGTACTAGAGAACCCTCTCGATGTTACTAACATGGATGGAGTATTCTTTAATTATTGGACCCAAGAATCTGAGGCGTTAAACTTTAGCTTAATTAGTAGCGATGGAGAAGAAAAAGCAAGTAGTATTGGTGTGCGTAAAAACTCTTGGCAATATGTAGATATCTCATTGGATCTTTTTAGCGGTGTTTCATTAGAAAGTATCAAAGAGTTTAAATTTGAGGGCGATGCAACGATCTTTATCGACAATTTATTCTTCTATAAATTTCCTGAAGTATCTGCAGCGCCTGTGCCTACGCACGATCCAGCATATGTTCTTTCAATATTCAGCGATACTTATAAAGACTACAAGGAAGCTTATCCTGAGTACAGTAATATGAAAGAAACTGATTTCACAAGAAGCTGGGATCAGGCATCATTGACTGAAATTGAAATAAATGGTAATAATACCTTGTATTATGAGAATCGTGGTTATGCTATTGTAGAGTTTTTTAAAGGAGTAAGTCCGGTAGGCAAAAAAGACGACGGAATCGACGGGACTAAATTAACTAATTTACGTTTAGATTTCTACACGCCCGACGAAGTGACACTGCCCAACAGAATGCAAATTAGATTAGTAGACTTTGGTGGTGATGCATATGGTG
>PCAT01000042.1 GCA_002730655.1 Balneola sp. | reverse complement strand
GTTTTGATCGACTTGCTCATTTAAGTGATTATTATGGCCATCGATTAAGTGGATCAGAAGAATTAGAGCAAGCGATAGATTGGATTGTTGGTGAAATGAGCGAGGACGGTTTCGATAATGTTTGGAAGCAAGAGGTGATGGTACCTCATTGGGAACGTGGTCATGAATATGCTACGTTAAATACTCCAATACGTAAAGATTTACCTATGCTTGGATTAGGCGGAAGTGTAGGAACCGGTGGCAAAGCTATCACTGGTGAAATAATCATGGTAAAATCTTTTGAAGATCTTGCAGCAAAGAAAGATTTGATCCCTGGAAAAATTGTATTGTTTAATGTTCCTTTTACTACATATGGACAAACTGTCCAGTATCGAGTTAATGGTGCCATAGAAGCTGCTAAGTATGGCGCAATAGCAAGTTTAATATCATCAGTTACATCTTATTCTATGCAAACGCCTCATACTGGGGTAATGTATTATGAAAATGGAATTCCAAAAATTCCACATGCTGCTATTACCGTAGAAGATGCTTTACTCATAGAACGATTTATACATCGCGGTGAAATCATTGAAGTTAGCCTATATATGGAAGCTCAACAATTTGAAGATGCGATTTCTAATAATATTATTGCTGAGATCAAAGGTTCAGAATATCCCAACGAATTAATTGTACTGGGTGGTCATATAGATTCCTGGGATGTAGGCCAGGGTGCAATGGATGATGGTGGTGGCTGTATAGCAGCATGGGAGGCTGCTAGACTCATTATTGAATCTGGTATTCGCCCGAAAAGAACAGTAAGAGTAGTTTTATGGACCAATGAAGAAAATGGTTTACGTGGTGCCAATCATTATGCTAAATGGGCTGAAAAAGAAGAACTCTCGATTGAAAATCATGTAATTGCTATGGAATCCGATGCGGGTATATTTGATCCTATTGGTTTTGGATTTTCTGGAAGCGATCAAGCTTATCAACAGTTAAGTGAGATTGCTCAACAACTCACAGATATAGATGCTGCAGAACTTCGTAAAGGTGGAGGTGGAGCAGATATAGGCCCTCTCATGAATAAAGGCGTTCCTGGTATGGGGCTAAACGTCGAGTCTGAAAAATATTTCTGGTATCACCATTCAGCTGCAGATACCTTTGACAAACTTAATCACATGGACTTCAACAAATGTGTAGCTACTATGGCTGCATACACATTTGGAATAGCAGACGCTGAAATTCGTTTAAGTCGCTAAAAAATAGCATTCACTGCTACTAATCTATAACTAATGTAAAATTCATAGGAGTTTGCTGGTGAATCAAAGGTAAATACTTAACTACCTTTAGTTTTTAGATATCTTTGCCAAACACGTTTTCCTTGTTTAATAGATTTAATCATCCAATCTTTTTTCAATTCAAGACATTCATGTTGGCTTAACTGCCACTCAGATTTAGGTATATTCATAAGTTTCGTTCGTAAACTGTGAAGACAAATAGCCGCACTCACCGATAGGTTATAACTTTCTACAAAGCCAAACATAGGAATATTAACGAATCCATCTGCTAACTGTAATACCTCATCACTAACACCATCTAATTCTGTACCGAAGACCAATGCAATTTTTTTATCCAAGGGCACCTCTGAAATATGGGTATTCCCATGGTGAGGAGAAGTGGCTAAAATAGTATAGCCTTCACTTTTTAATGTTCTAAAACACTGTGAGACATTGGACTCATATGTAGAATATTTATTCAAAGTCAACCATTTATGACTCCCAAGCGAGCTGGTTGAACTAGACTCAAATCGATTTTTGTTTTCAATGATATGTACATCCTGAACGCCAAAACCATCACAACTACGCAAAATAGCATTGGCATTATGAGTTTTGTGTATATCCTCAAGAATAACTGTTATATTTCTCGTTCTTAAGCTAATTACATCAGCTATCCGAGCTAGACGGTCTTCACTGATAAATTGAGCCAAATAAGTAATTTCTTTGTTTAAACTTTTAAATTCTTCCAAACTTAGAGAGTATTCAAATAAGTTAAACCAGACCCAATATTTTGAATAGGTGTCTCTGTGCGTTCGTCTTCCACAAATAGATAATCCACACCAGAAATATTATTTAATTTAAATATTTCAGCAAATGGGATGATTCCCTCACCTACGGTAGTTTGGTCCAAATTATTATCCGCATCCTTTACATGATAGGATAAAAAACGGCCTGGATATTTTTTTATAAATTCCAAAGGATCGACACCAGCTTTACGCACCCAATATAAATCAGCCTGAAAAGATACTTTATCCGCATCGGTTTCATTGATTAGTATATCCATCGGAACTCGATCATCCGATGTTAATATGAATTCAAAATCATGATTATGATAACCAAAGCGTAATCCAGCTGAGGTGGTTAGCTCTCCGATTTTATTTAAATTTTCAGCAATAGCACGGTAATCTTCTCTCTTACTTTCCTCTAGGTAGGGTATCACAATATGATTGGTATTCATTGCTAAGGCCGCATTGATAAAAATATCGGCTTCCTCATGCGCAAAATAACTTGTGTGTACCGAAGCGATATACATTCCTGTATCAGTAACTATAGCATTAAATTCCTCAGGAGTATAGTACTCAAAAAATTTCCCATCCATTCCTAAACCATAAGCTTCTATGCAAGAGTATCCTAAGTTTGCGATGGCTGATATGGTTCCTTCAAGATCTTCATTTAGCTCGTTTCTAACCGAGTAAATTTGAACACCAATATCCTTAGCCAAATTGCTTGTAATTGTATTACTATGGTCAGTAGAATTACTCTTAGAATCACATCCTGTTGTTAGATAAGGTATACCAAACAAACCAGTTCCTACGACCCCTAATTGTTCTAAGAACTTACGTCTACTTTTTGTGCTTTTTTTATCCATTAATTTATGATTGTCTATTAATATTTTAAGTAAAGTGCGAGATATTTATCATTTATACAATATAGATACTGCGATGAGTAAAAATTGCATATATCCTGTAGTTATTATTATGCATAACTAATTAGCCTTTCAATGCAGCTACTAAATATTATTTTTATCTTAATCCTATGAATAAAACCGTAGCTTTTAAAACTCTTGGGTGCAAACTCAATTTCTCTGAAACGTCTTCAATGAGACGAGACTTTCTAGAGGCTGGGTATATTGAAAAAGAGTTTCAAGAAAAAGCAGATATATACATCATAAATACCTGTTCAGTAACCCTAGATGCTAACAGTACCTGCAGAAAAACGGTTCGCCGAGCTAGAAAAACCAACCCTAATGCTTTTGTAGCTGTAGTCGGTTGTTATGCTCAATTAAAACCAGAGGATATTGCATCCATTGAGGGAGTTGATGTTGTATTAGGTGCAAAGGAAAAATTTAAATTACTTCATTTATTCGATGAATTTATCAAGCAAGAAAAAACCATCATTCATCGAGAAGATGTAAATAAGACCTACGAATTTCATCATGCATTTTCTTCTGATGATCGTACAAGGGCATTTTTAAAAGTTCAAGATGGATGCAATTATAAGTGCTCATTTTGCACTATACCACTGGCTCGAGGGATAAGCAGAAGCCCTTCAATTGAGTCGGTAATATTTCATGCTAAACGCTTAATTGACGATGGCTTTAAGGAAATCATTTTAACTGGCGTGAATACAGGTGATTTCGGATATGGCCGAGAAGATTCCTTTTTAGACTTACTATCCGAACTTCATGAACTTAATGGTTTAAATAGACTTCGAATTTCATCAATTGAGCCCAACCTATTACATTCAGAAATTATCGATTTGGTAGCTTCTTCCAGTACGCTTCAGCCTCATTTTCATTTGCCATTACAGTCAGGTTCCGACACAGTCCTAAGGCTAATGAAACGTCGATATAACACCCAGCTATACCAGAAAAGAGTAGAGTACATACGAAGCCAAATACCCGATGCTTGTATCGGTGTAGATGTAATTACTGGTCATCCAGGCGAGACAATAGAACTGTTTCAAGAATCGGTTAATTTTTTAAACGATATTGATATAAGCTACTTACACGTCTTCACCTATTCAGAACGTCCTGACACCCATGCGTTAAGTCTTTCAGCCATGGTACCTATAGTCGAGCGCAAACGCAGAACCGCTATTTATCGCATGTTATCAAAGAAAAAACGCGACAGATTTAATCAAAGATTTAAGGATACTACTAAACTAGTACTCTTTGAATCTCAATCAAAGGATGGGATGCTAATGGGATGGACTGATAATTATGTGAGAGTAGCAGTCCCCTATCACTCCTCATTAGTAAATAGCTTGGTTTCTTTACCACTGAAAAGGTACACTTCTAGAGGGTATTACGAAGAAGAAATTAAAAGTGATATATTAGATGAAATTAGCGTAATGGAGTCTGTGGTTAATGGATAATAAAATACTTAAAAAAGAATTAACTCGTTTTTTAGAAAAAAAAGACACTTACCTTAACACCAATTTCTGTAGCATTTATACAAAGATATGTAACCGAATTAGAAGATAATAACTCTGCTTGTCAGGATCTTCAGGTCATTTATACCCCTTAAGGACATAGAATAAAATTAGACCTACGCTCTAAAAAAGCGCTGCAAAGTGAAGAAGAAAATAAATCTGCTACCAAAAGCGCAGAACTTCTTGTAATTGCAAAAAAAAGATGCTAATCATGCTACTCAAAGCAGTAGCAAAATGGACTTTGAGATTAGTTAACTATTAAAAGCTATAGGTTTAGATCATAAAAAAGACGTATATATACTCTTGACATACTTTATGCATCACCGATTTCTAATGCAAATAAATCAGATAAATTGGCCGACATAGATTCTAAAAAAGCTTCTTAATCCTTTCCTAAGTGACATTTAACATATGCGGCCTAGCTATATCATCTTGTTTAACGGGAGAATAGCCCTACTGCTGAATGGTTCTAATGGATCCATCCCACCTTTGACATAAATGGGTGAATTATTCGATATAGAACATATCCAATGGCAACTCATGCATAGAATGAACGGTTTGCTGAATAATAAATCACTAAAATATGAGACTTGGAAGCATGTCCAAAAAATTCCATCGAATTTTTAAAGTTACTCTAAACTTTCATTACATTGTAATCAATTAATTGATAAGGTTCAGATGAAATAGTTTTTACGTGGAGAACAACAAAGAAAACATACAGGGACGTGTCCCACCCCAAGCCGTAGAGATTGAGCAGGCGGTAATTGGCGCCATGCTCATCGAACATGGAGCAGCTACAATAGCTCTTCAAATGCTGAAGGTGGAAGATTTCTATCAGCATTCCCATCAACACATCTTCCAAACACTTTCAAGACTTTATGAGAGGGATAATCCTTTAGATTTATTAACGCTCGAAAATGAACTCAAGGACCTAAATTTACTCGAAGCGATTGGAGGTCCTTCCTATTTATCAGATTTGACAAGAATGGTCAGTTCATCTGCAAATATTGAGTATCATGCTCAAATAATTACTGAAAAAGCAATCAAACGAAATCTTATAAAAAATTGCACAGAGGTCATTACAGAATCCTATGACTCTAGCTCAGATGCCTATGATGTATTAGATGATGCTGAACAGCGTATTTTTGATTTAGCCAATCAAAAAAGTAAAAGTAGTGCTAAGCCAGTAGCTGATGTTTTAAAAGACACCCTTGCCTATTTGGAAGACATGAGAGGAAAAAAATATGGAATAACAGGAGTACCTTCTGGATTAAAGGTAGATGAGATTACAGCGGGCTGGCAAAAAGGCGATTTAGTCATCATAGCCGCTCGCCCCTCAATGGGTAAAACAGCTTTTGTACTAACGGCTGCTCGGAATGCAGCGATGCATAATGATGAAAACCTTAAGACCAATGTGGCGATATTCTCCCTCGAGATGTCCAACCAATCTCTAGTACAACGTTTATTAACCATGGAAGCGCGTGTACGATCAGATGAAGCTAGAAAGGGAACACTAAATAATGAACACTTCAAGGACCTAATTGAAGCAGCAGGTAGACTTTTTGCCTCACAAATCTTTATTGATGATACCCCAGCAATAACACTAATGGAGCTTCGAACTAAGGCTCGTAGATTGAAATCCGAACATGATATAGGCCTAATTATCATCGATTATCTACAACTTATGCAAGGCTCCACTAGAGAAAATCGAAATCGTGAGCAGGAAATTGCCTCTATCTCTAGAGGTTTAAAATCATTGGCAAAGGAGCTCGATGTGCCCGTTATTGCGCTCTCACAGTTGTCTAGAGCAGTAGAACAGCGTGGTGGTGACAAAAGACCTCAATTAAGCGACCTCAGAGAATCTGGTTCCATAGAACAAGATGCTGATGTGGTCATGTTTTTGTATCGCCCAGAATATTATGGCATAACAACCACAGCGGAAGGACAATCTACTGCTGGTATAGCTGAAGCCATTGTTGGAAAACAAAGGAATGGACCAATTGGATCCAAAATGCTTTATTTTGTAAAAGATTATGCTCGATTTGAAAATTTAACCGCAAATGACATCCAAGCTGACTTTATTAGTGCTCAATTAAAAGAAAATCGACTTTCAACTACGGGGGATTTTTCTTCTTCTAACCCAGCAAATGTAATGCTTCCAAATAGTCCAATACCACCGGATGATGAAGCTCCGTTTTAATAGGCTAAATATTAACTACTTCTTCGAAAAGGGCATCAAAATCACGTGATCTAACCTTCCAGTCTAAATGCCTATTTATCGATTGTAAGCTATTTTTGGGCAATGGTTTAGTTTGATTAGTTAATAAGTTTTTTAATAAATAAAATAACTGATCTTCGTCTTCATATAATATCTTTGAATGTAATAATGGATTATGAAGACTCTCAGGTATAAGTTCTGGGTAATGAAGGGTTGAGGGTACTAATGGATGGCATCCGCAGTAGATAGCTTCCATAATTGAGACGCAGAAAAACTCGTAACTCGCAGTAGAAATAACAATGTCACCACAGTGCAGTAATTTACTATAACTCTCTTTATTATCCACATAGCCAAAATGACGAATTTGATTTCCAAATCGTTGCCAAGCTTTTGTAAACTCTTCTGGTTTGTCATGCTTAGTATCCCCAGCTAAAATTAGGTCAAAAGCTAAATCGATATCATTTAATCTGTTGAGCACCCTAAAAAACATAGCAGGATTACGATCAAATTGCCATTGCTGATTCCACACGATTACTGGACGTTTATTTTCTTTTCGGGTATCTGGGTGGCTATTAAAATAACTAAGATCTAAACCAGGATACATAACTACGCTTTTAGCACGTATTTCATCTACAGTTAGATGATGTTTGTCACCTGGGAAGTGATTTAAAAATCCTGGGAGAGCTTGCAGTAAATCCTCCAAGTGAAACTGCGACGAAAAAATTAATTTATTAGCAACCAACATACTCAGGTAATTAATGTAGCAGTAGGTCATATCACGCTGCTCGCCGCTTGGAATAGGTCGCGTAAACTGATTATCATGCATATACATGATCTTTGCTGTATGCGCAAATCTAGGATTAGTTAAGGCAATAAAAGCAGGCAGATTCATCATACTACTGCACAGTAATAGATCAATTTCATCAGGAATATTCTTTGTCATTTCAGCAAGTGTCACAGAATCCCCATGCATGCGCCATTTCCATCCTCTAAAATTAAGTTTTACAGGTATAATGTTATGAGTAGAATGCCTTGCTAGGCCTTTAAGAAAAGCTTTATGGGATCCGCTATAATATGGCTCAACTGCTAAAACATTCATTAACGGAATCTCTTTTGAATTTCACTTAATGACATGAATAAAATTGTTGGATTTTTAAGAGGGTCATAATAGGGTTCATCACAAGCAAATAATTCATCTACCAATGCTTCCATTTGCTCATGTTTTAATTTACGTCCTTTCTGTACAGCCGCCCTTGTAGCAAACGCTAACGCTAAACGCTCTCTAGCATCAAAACTAACTACTTTATCAAGTTCACGGTACGTTTGCAGCACATCGTTAATCATACCTGCCTCATCTCCTTTGGCGATATCAGAGGGAACTCCATCAATCAAAATAGAATAACCGCTTAACAAACTAACTGAAAAACCAATTTTTTGGATGAGTGGGTGTATCTCTTTAAGTAATGTATAATCACTCGCCGATAGGTCTATTTGCTGTGAGAAAAGTAATTGCTGGGTGCTTGGAAGTGCTAGATCAGCTGCTTTAAGTGTTTTTTCAAATAAAATTCGTTTATGTGCATAATATTGATCAATTAAGCACAAGCCAGTACGCGTTTGAGTGACGATATAACTAGCATGTAACTGCCAATAAAAACCATTAGTAAAACGATCTCCATCATCTTCTACCATGGTAGTCTGAATTCTTTGCTCCCATGGCTTATTTGCATATAGTTGACGAGCTATTTCACCACCTTGACCGCTTAGTATATTAACTGGATTGTTTGCTTTCAAAAAGCTTAACCCCTCAGCTTTTACCTCAAATGGATACTGCTCATCAACAATCTCTTGGCTTTGTTTAGGATTAAATCCTGCATCCTCTGATGTTGACTCAATAGGGATTACCGGAACATGAAGGTATTCGTTTAGAGCTCTCTTCATTACAGAAACGCCTAACTGTATCACGGATCGCTCGTCTTCAAATTTTATTTCTGATTTTGCGGGATGAACATTTATATCTATTTTGTCAGGCTCTATTTCAATAAATAGAATAAAAAAAGGATACTCATTGGCATGCGTCCAATTATCATACAAACTCAGTAATACATGCATGAGATAGCGATGCTGGAAAGGCCGACCATTTACAAATAAAAACTGTTCTCCTCGCGATTTTTTACTCAATTTCGGATCGCCCGCAATTCCATGCACAGAAACGTAGCTGGTTTGTTCATTAAAGGGGATTAAACTAGCTTTATATCGCTTACCAAACATACTCACAATACGTTCATTTAAAGATTGCGAAGGCAGTTGATATACTGTATCCGCGTCCGATATGAAGGTAAAAGCAATTTCAGAATGGCTAATCGCAGCATGTTGCACTGTTTTTAATATATGCCGGAATTCAGTGGCATCTGTTTTTAAAAACTGTCTACGTGCAGGTACATTAAAAAACAAATTACGAACAGTAATTTGAGTACCCTTCTTTGAGGCGACTGGGCTTTTTTGCTTCAGTTCACCACCATGCAATCGCAGCATCCATCCAGCATCATGATCATGCAACTTGGATTTTGCTTCCACTTGAGATATCGATGAAATAGAGGACATAGCTTCTCCTCTAAATCCCATTGTGCGGATGGCAAATAAATCATCTAGAGCTTGAATTTTTGAGGTAGCATGCCTAATAAAACATCTTTCTAGATCAATCTCACTCATTCCACACCCATTATCTATTACTTGAATCAAGGTCCTACCAGACTGTTCGATGATTAATTCAATATGGTCAGCCCCAGCATCAATAGAATTATCCAGTAGCTCCTTAACTACCGAAGCCGGACGTTCTATGGCCTCACCAGCTGCAATTTTATCAATAATGGTGTCGGGTAATAGGCGAATGCAACTCTCTGGTTCTTTCGCCCTTGTCATAACACACCAATAAGATAAACAACTAATGATAATAGTATGAACAAAAAGAATACACGAACGAATTGTTTTGGCTGCACACGATTATATGACTTAAATTTTATGCGCTTTTTCCGGTTTTCTTTTTCATCCTCTTCTGGATTATAATATCTCAACGGTAAATCGAACTGTTTGGGTTTTGGTCGATGACCAAACATGGGTTTCATCATAGAATATACCTTTTATTTCTTGCTCAATAATACCGAATACAGGATCAAATTTCAGCTTTAGCATAAAAGCAACGCCTATTACTTTGAGCTATGTTCTTTGACACTTGAGATACATCTAATTCATACATAAATGTAGTAATTACAAGGTAGCAAATCGATTCTGAAAAACTACATATTTGCTTGCAGCTGAAAAATTAACCAAATCAGCTCATCATTTTTAAAGGGTTTTTTAAGCTGATACTTAACCAAAGGATGAATTGGGCCACCCTTGAGCATCTCATCAGTACGTTGATGATCGGCGCTCAGCAGTATAACTGAGCTATTACTTTTAATTAAACGATCGGAAACCTTATTGAGCCATTGGATACCCGATACTGTAGTCAAAAATAAATCACAAATAATGATGTCTGGTATATGGGATTCAAGCCAGTCATCAGCCTCTGTAGTACTACCTACCGTTTTTACCTTAATTTCATGTAACTGAAGGATTTCTTCAATCACTTCTTGGAGTAATTGATCATCTTCAACAACTAAAATAGTGTCTTTTGACATATCCCTTTATTAGAAAGTATAACTTCAGCGGTAGTTCCTGTCACATCCTCATTGTTATAAAGCATGATTTGTGCGTGAATCCTTTGAGCAGCAGCATGCGCTATACTTAAACCAAGCCCACTTCCTTTAATATGCTCCACATCTTCCCCACGCTCAAATGCTTTTATTAAGTTTACAGATGAATTAGTCCCTAAACCTATCCCTCTATCTATCACCTTTATTTTAAGTGTATTTTGACTCTGTTCTAAAAACAATGCGATTTTACTATTATCAGGTGAGTATTTAGACGCATTCTCAACTAAGGTACCTAATATGATACTGAGTAGTTGATAATCTGTTTCATACTCAAAAGACTCATCTAGCATCTGAATCTCTAATTCTAAATTTTGTGATTGTTTTATCAACTCACCAAGACTCTTTCTTTCATTTTCAAACCATTTAGACAATTTCCTAATTTGCCTACCCGAGGACTCGGATGAATAATCTCTGTTATGCAATTCCTTCATATTCTCTAGTAAGAACTCCATACGATTACTTAATTTTTCTAATCTATCGCACCATATTTGGAGCTTATCCGGCTCTAAGGTTGCTTGTGCATCCAGCTGAGATTTAAGAAGCTGTATAGTACTCACTATCCCAGTTAAGGGTGTTCTTAGCTCATGTTCAAGCACTGAACTCACAAAATGATCATAAGTTAAGTGTGCGTTGACTTGATAGAGAAGCTGCTTGGTTTTTTTGTGGACTTGACCCTCAGCACCATTTGAAGGCACTATTGAATGAGCTAGTTCCAGAGGCTGATTAGTGATTAATTCCTCAACTAACGCTGCGAGTAATGGATGTAATTCGTTCACTGAAATGTGTTAGAACCTAATTGTGTAGCCGAGTAACTTTTACGATGTTCTCTTTTTTATTACAATGTAAAATAGGAAATCCATAGGTAGTTTTCCTATTTTCTATTCATAACTAAACCAACATTAAATAAGGCCAATAGCACGCGTTGGCTTCCTATAAAATCCCCGTTGAGCATGGCAACCACCAAAGAAAAAATTATTTACACCTACACTGACGAAGCACCCGCTTTAGCCACACACTCTTTTTTACCAATAATAGAGGCCATTACTCGGGCAGCAAAGGTAGAACTTGAAGTTCGAGACATCTCCTTAGCCGCTAGGGTGTTATCTCAATTCCCTGAATTTCTCACAAAAGAACAAGCAGTAAGTGATGATTTATTTGAGTTGGGAGAACTGGCAAAAAAACCTGAGGCTAATATTATAAAGCTACCAAATATTAGCGCGTCAATCCCTCAGCTCGTCGCAACCGTAAAAGAGCTTCAAAAAGCTGGATTTGCACTACCAGACTATCCGACCACTGCTAATACACCAAGAGAAATTGATATCAAAAATAGATATGACCGGGTTAAAGGTAGCGCTGTTAATCCGGTATTAAGAGAAGGTAATTCCGACAGACGAGCACCCAAATCAGTGAAAGAATATGCTAAGAACAATCCTCACAGTATGGGTGATTGGTCTCCAGATTCAAAAACTACTATTGCCACTATGGCCGGCCAGGATTTTGCTCATAATGAAAAATCCGTAACGGTATTGGAGGATGGTAATTTCAGAATAGAACATATCGATGAAGACATGGAGGTTACAGTATTAAAATCCCGAACCCCTATTCAAAAAGGTGATATACTAGACGGTACTTTTATGAGTGTCAAGGCTCTTAGAGCGTTTTTGAAGGAGCAAATTCAAAAAGCAAAAGAACAAAATGTTTTGTTCTCTATTCACATGAAAGCCACAATGATGAAGGTTTCAGATCCTATCATTTTTGGTCATGCGGTCGAGGTCTTTTTCAGTGAAGTATATGAACAATATCCCCAACTAATTGAAAAAATTAATTATAACTCCAACAATGGATTAGGAGATTTATTTGATAACTTAAATGAACTTTCAAAAAACGAACAAGCCACACTTCAAACAGCGATTGAAAAAACTCTTGAGAATGGCCCTGAAGTGGCTATGGTTGATTCTGATAGGGGCATTACCAATCTTCATGTTCCCAGTGACGTAATTATAGATGCATCAATGCCTGCAATGATTCGCACATCTGGAAAAATGTGGGATAAGAATGGTGAAACAAAAGATACCATAGCGGTTATCCCGGACAGTAGCTATGCGTCGGTTTACCAGGAAGTTATTGAGGATTGCAAACAGCATGGTGCCTTTAGCCCATCCACAATGGGTAGTGTGCCAAATATTGGATTAATGGCCCAGAAAGCCGAAGAATATGGATCTCATGACAAAACCTTCGAAATTCACAGAGCTGGCACTGTTCGTATAGTCACAGATAATGGTCAGGTGATGATGGAGCACCAAGTAGAAAAAGGGGATATTTGGAGAGCTTGTTTAGTAAAAGATGCTGCCATCCAGAACTGGGTGCAGTTAGCCGTAAATCGATCTAAAGACTTTAATACACCAGCAGTGTTCTGGTTAAATGAAGCTCGTGCACATGACCGCCAATTAATCAATAAAGTGCTAACTTATCTCAAAGAACACGATACAGCAGAACTTGACCTACGCATATTGTCACCGAGTGAGGCCACATTATATACTTTAAAAAGACTCCGGCAAGGTCTAGATACTATTTCTGTCACAGGAAATGTGCTAAGGGATTATCTTACCGATCTCTTCCCGATTTTAGAATTAGGAACAAGCGCTAAAATGTTATCTATTGTCCCTCTTATGAACGGCGGTGGTTTATTTGAAACCGGCGCGGGTGGATCTGCGCCAAAGCATGTTCAACAGTTTAAAAAGGAAAATTATCTACGTTGGGACTCATTGGGTGAGTTTTTGGCTTTAGCAGAATCATTAGCCCACCTAGCCAAAACCTTTTCAAATAAACGTGCATCAATATTATCTGAGGCTTTGCAGAAAGCCAATAGTACTTTCCTTCGTGAAAATAAGTCTCCAACTCGTAAATTGGGCGGCATTGACAATCGCGGTAGTCACTTTTATCTAGCCATGTATTGGATCGAAGAATTGGCTCAACAACAAACGGACATCGCACTAGCTACTATGTTTACTGAAATACATAAAGAGTTGAAGGATAATGAAGAAACAATCATTTCTGAATTGATTAATGTTCAAGGTCAAAAACAAAACATAACAGGGTACTATTTTATGGAAAAAAGCGTTTTAGATGTAGTCATGCGTCCAAGCAGCACATTTAATTCTATACTTGATAAAATTGGAATACAATAACGGTTTTTTATTAGAAACACAGATGAATACGAGTAAACCAAGTAGTCATAACACCCAAAAAAGACTTAGTACACAAATTGGTTTTGGATCTAAAATTCTGATTGTATTATTATTAGGAATTACCATTGGGGTTCAGATAAAAGCTCAAACAAATGACTCCTATCGCTATTTAGCTCAGAGTAAAATTCAGAGAGGGTTTGATGTAGATTTCCAATGGATTAAAGCAACAGAAGATTCTACACTATTAGCTGTTCTTCTATCCATACCACATCATCAGTTATCATTTGAACGACAAGATGACAATAACTACACTGCTCACTATCAATTGAATTTAGAAATCTACAAAGGATTCTATGAAGATGAGAATACAAGAGTATTGGCAGAGCGTATTTTCATTGGGGATACTATTTTTGTGAGTCAATATGAGAATACCTTAAATCCTAATGAGATCACTAAGGTGTTAACAACACTATATTTACCAAGAAATAAGTATACTATCCACATGGATTATAATTATATAAAAGACAGTCCATCGGTTACTGGGTTACAAATCGACTCAGAAAAATTAGAACTACTCAATCCCAACCGTCGCAGAACTAGAGACAATAAATCTAGAAACTCTATTTTTAAACAATATATTCCAAAAGATGTTCTAAGAGAAATTGGATTACAATTGCATCCACCTAAGCTTCAAGAACCCCTGTTTTTTTTCAACAACTCAAGTGGGAGTCCTAAGGCCAATATTACCTTTTCCACACAAAAAGAAAACAAAGTTGTTAAATGGGTTGGGTCAACAAACCAAATAAGCTTTAGTGAAAATTCTTATATGGGAATTCCAACTTTTTCACTTGATTCAATACCTACCTTCGATTTAATTATTTCTACAGTATCAAAGCAAGAGAATGTAATATCCTCAAAAACCATAGAAACCGTTACTCTGCCTAGATTCAGAGTAAGTCTGCCGCTTAAAAATCAACTCATTGAGAGTACCCAAAATATACATTCAGAATTCTACTTGATTGATTTAGAGACTAGAGTACTAGACAATAAGAGGTACAAATTAAATCTAAAATCTAATAATGAAAATATTAACTCATTGAATTTTGAGACCTTCTGGAAGGATATGCCTACCAGCCTTTTACAGCTCGATGTAGCTATAGAAATGCTTCGATATATTGTGCATGAACAAACTATTGAAGATGTTCTAAAGAAAAAAAATGAAGATAAGATGATTTGGTTTCGATCGTTTTGGGATTCAAAAGATCCCATACAAGCAACTGCTAAAAATG
>PCAT01000041.1 GCA_002730655.1 Balneola sp. | reverse complement strand
GCTTACGAAGCATCTGGGTAACAGTAAGTGTTAAATCAGTTGCTGTAACGCCCTCTCTAAGCTTCCCTGTTAGTTTCATCCCTACTACCTCTGGAACTAACATGCTAATAGGTTGTCCTAGCATAGCTGCTTCCGCCTCAATACCACCAACGCCCCATCCTAAAATTCCAAGACCGTTAATCATTGTAGTATGTGAATCAGTTCCAACTAGGGTATCTGGATAAGCAGTAATGGACCCATCTTCCTCTGTTCTTGTAAATATTCCTCTCGCTAAATATTCCAGGTTCACTTGGTGTACAATTCCTCGTCCAGGAGGTACCACCCGAAAATTATCGAAAGCCTGTTGACCCCATTTTAAAAACTCATATCGCTCTCGGTTGCGCTCCATTTCTTTTTCGACAT
The DNA here is from genome assembly GCA_002730655.1 of Balneola sp. Lineage (GTDB taxonomy): Bacteria > Bacteroidota > Rhodothermia > Balneolales > Balneolaceae > UBA1275. The sequence goes on along the minus strand of PCAT01000041.1, from coordinate 18,342 downwards.
TATGCATGAACGCAAATTCTTGCCCAAACATATCAACTTGAACCGAATGATCAATAACTAAATCAACAGGGACTTGGGGGCTTATGGCTTCAGGGTTTCCACCCATACGCTTCATAGCGGAGCGAAGAGCAGCTAAATCAACTACTGCAGGGACCCCTGTGAAGTCTTGGAGCACTACTCTGGAAGGCTTAAATGGTATTTCTCCCTGTGGATTTTCCGGCGCATAATTGGCCAGTGTTTCAATATCTTTTGCCGTAACTAGATAGTCGTCATACTCACGTAATACCGCTTCGAGTAAGATTTTTATAGAAAACGGTAATCTATCAACCCCTTGAAATCCCATCGCTCTTAGTTTGGACAAACTAAACATATGTGCTGTGCCATTTCCTGTTTCAAATGCTACTCTTGTGTTCTTAAAATCGCTCATTTAGGAGTCTTTTTGTGAAAGTGTTGGATGTATAAAATGATAAAATGGTACGAGACTAGCATCCGCCTTCATTCAAGCCCATGCTAACCCTTTATAGGGTATAAATGTACGAATTTTTTCCCTATTTGGGGAAGTCCAACCTACCTTTTCGTTCGGCTTATTTTAAAAGTAGCATTGCTTTTGTTATTCGCTCACCATCAAATTCTAAACTATACATGTATAAACCACTCGATAGCCCATCCAAACCGGCACTGAAATGGACTTCATGTGTCCCTGCTGAATGATATTCATCAATTATTACCCGTACTGAACGGCCTAGCATATCATAAACGGTTAGTCTCACCTTTGAAGCCTTTTCCAAACTAAAGGGAATTGTTGTGATAGGATTAAATGGGTTCGGGTAATTGTTGCCAAGTTGAGTTTGGTATGGTTGTACTTTGTTATTTAGGGGATTCTCGTCCAATTCATTGGCCACTAGCACGTCCAAATTAGGCTCCCCTGGAGTTCCTCCATTTGAAGATGCGCTCCAAAAACGAGCTTCAGCATTATCAAGTAATGAATTAACTAGGGCTAAACTGGCTCCTTGCCCATCTGCAGCCGTAGGCCAAGGAGACTCATCGTCATATCGCACCGAATCTACTAATTGTTCTTGCGCATTGAATAGCCGCAATAGTTCTCCAGAACCGGCAAGACCAAATCCTATTGGCCCCTCAGCAACGGTAACTGTTGGATATACCGCGATAAAATCTTGTGGCTTTCGCATCAACACCCTAAAACCTCCTCCTGCCAATAAACTGCCTGGAGCAAAATAATACCGATGAGCATCATCAGAATCTGAAAAAAACCAGTAACTCAGATCAACGGGATAATCATTCGGATTATGTAATTCGACCCAATCATCAGAATCTTGAGTAGGTGAGGCATTGTAATGAATCTCATTAATGACCACCTCACTAGTTTGTGTGGATGTAATAGGCTCGAATATGGCCTGAATCTCACTATTTTTGTCAAGTGTAACTTGAATGTTAGGGCTATTGGAATTACTAAGACCCTCCCAGTGCACAAAACGGTATCCAGCAGCAGGAATAGCCCGTAGTTGTGCAGGGATATTTTTATATAACAACACATATTCAGTGGTATCACTTCGAGCCCCCTCAACCAGAATAGTTCCGGATTTGGCACGGTTTACACTTGTGCTAAGACGATGGATATCCCCTGTCCCGAAAAAATTCTGGATGTGTTCCCTTTCTTTGTCGGGTCGTTGGCTCAAATAAGTACGCATGATCTCTAAATGTTTGTCCCAATTCATATCATTACCTAGACGCATGGATTTAGACCAACGTCGCATATGATCCGGCACTTCATCCGCTATTAACCAGGCAATACTATCCATTAAAGCCAGTGACCTACCTGGATTAAAACTAAGGTGTAAATGCACGCTGTAGCGTTGTATAAATGAAGCTCTAAATACAGAATTTTCCAATAATTTCCGCATCAGTAGAGTGGACCAGGTTGGATGCTCATAATTGGTTTCGGTGAGCATATGCAGTTTCTCAAACATATTTGTTTCTAAACGGCCACGCGAGTGACTGTCCATGGTCATATCCGCATCGTACAGTATCCAACGCCATTTCCCTGTATCCGACTGCGTCCTCCAGTACTTTATATTATTGGCCGGCCAATCGCCGTTCGCTAAGAATATTTCGACAATTAGATAATCCATGTATTGCTCTACATCCATGCGTTGTTGAATCCATGCATAATGCACTGAATCTTCAAGCCCATTCTCGTTCACATATTCCAGCATCTGTTCGTAATGCTCAGCAGAACCCTCACCCACAGAAGCATTACCTGAGAGTAAGTCAATAGCATCGGCATCTACCCCATAATTGGATTCAATAAAATCCTCGTTTTGTTTTTCACGAAGGGTATGAATCCCCCAGTATTGTCCATTAAAGTAGACGGCCACATGTTTGTAGGATTGATACCCCAAGTCCATCCTTCCCCTTATGAGCTCTTGAGAAAAAGCATTCCGGATCATTGCGCGATACCAGTCCTGTCCGCCGTTTCTAAGAGATAGGCGATTAAACTCGGTAATTGGTTTATCTGGGAACAATGGATAATTCAACCGGGAGAGTCCATAATCCGATCGAAAGTAAATATCCAATGATTTCTGATCGTAGAGACGAGTACACCCACCTCCAATCTTCACCCCTGCCGCCACCGAGAACATTGGAACTGCTGAAGCACTCCCATCTTGCTCAAAAAGGGTCATCTGTATGGGGCGCTCCCAATCTTGATTCCAATTATGAGGAGTACTTCTACAATAACCTGATATTCCGTTTGAACCTTTCACATAAATACCTCGGTCCCACGAAAAAAAATCGCCTGGTTCAAAAATGAGAGATAAAACCGGTAAGCTAGGGTTTTGATTCAGTAAATAAGTAAAGAACCCTTCCACCGTATCTTGCGATTCGGGCTGAATGGCTAATATTCGAATTGCATTAGAAGCCTTTAGTGTAATTCCATCTTCTGGGAACACCCAATCAACTGGTTTTTTTCCTTGCACATTAAAGTAATAGTCCCATCCTGGCCTCTTATTTAGCAATCTCAATTCGACCGAATCAGTGTAAAAACCTTGCTCGGGGCTAAGCTCGAAAGGTAGATTCTGTTGTACAATATGGGTTTGGACAGCAAAATTGCTAAGCATATGCGCTGTTTCATGTGGCTGTTCAGACACCAAACTTTGAGCTACTACCATCCCATTCCCAAACGAGCTATGTAAAAATAATGGCAATGCGCTTAGAACCGGCAATAAACAATGTTTTATAAGACTTTGAATTCGAAAACTGACCATGCAAACTTTTTTTGGTTAGAAAAAACTCGACTGATTGATAAGTAACGGCTGAGTATACTAATGAAATAGGCCATAAATTGATAAATTATGTTGATAATTCCGTTTAATTAAATTAATGCTTTCAAAGAAAAATATCTTTCATAGAGCTTTATGATTATAATTGTTGATAAGTAGTTTTTTTTCCCGTAATTTTTGTGTCTTTAAAAAAAGAAATCAAATACGAATACTGTGGATACTTTAAGTTTCAAAACATACTCAGCAAAAGCCAGCGATATCGAAAAAAACTGGGTTTTAGTGGACGCCGAAGACCAACCATTAGGACGAGTGAGTAGTGTAGTTGCATCAATTTTACGTGGCAAAAACAAACCTACCTTTACTCCTCATATGGATACAGGTGACAATGTTATTGTAATTAATGCTGAAAAAGTAAAATTGACCGGCAAAAAAATGACGAACAAGATGTATTTCCACCACACCTTTTATCCAGGTGGTGAGCGATTTACAAGTGCCGAAGCAAAAATGGCTAAAGATCCAACCTCGCTAGTTACTTTAGCAGTAAAGGGCATGTTACCTAAGAATAAATTAGGAAGAAAAATTTTAAAGAATCTACGTGTATATGCAGGTCCTACTCATCAGCATATCGCACAGAATCCTGAAACTGTAAATCTCTAAACGATTATGCCCCAAGCAAGTTATCTAGGACGAAGAAAAACCTCTACTGCCCGCTTATACATTAAACCAGGAAAAGGGTTATTTGTGGTTAACAACATATCCATAGAAAAATATCTTCCAGTGAAAGCTATGCGTAATATTGCTCTACTACCAATGCATATTACTGAAACGAAAGGACAATTCGACATAAAAGTTACCGTACGAGGTGGTGGAAAAGCAGGTCAAGCCGGTGCTATACAGCATGCTTTAGCCCGTGCGATCGATGGTGAGCAAGAAGGTATGCACTCACGCCTAAAAGAACATAGTCTTTTAACACGTGATAGTCGCATGGTTGAGCGTAAAAAATACGGACAACCTAAAGCACGTAAACGTTTCCAGTTCAGTAAACGATAACACGAACGTAACAAGTTTTGATCTGTTTAGATAATATCTCTCACAGATCAAAATTTACCATGAGAGCCTTGCTCTTAACACAAAAACACATGTGTGGTGATCTTTAACTAGGTGTTAACAGTGTATTCAGTTTTATAAAAGACAAGCATTGTTAATTGGTTCTAAGATATGATCCACTCAGAGGATTAACCTAACTTAATTTATTATGCCTAAAGCAGCTTCCATTCAGGAACTACTCCAATCAGGTGCCCACTTTGGTCACCTCACACGTCGCTGGAATCCTAAGATGAAAGAATTCATCTTTATGCAACGTAATGGAATTCACATCATCGACTTGAAGAAAACTCAGAATTACCTTCAAGAAGCCATCGATGAAATCCAGCAGTTATCTCGAGCAGGAAAAACAATCCTATTCGTTGGTACAAAGAAACAATCTACTGAAATTATTCGAAATGAAGCGGTGAGAGCTGGTATGCCTTACGTAACACACCGCTGGCTTGGGGGTATGCTAACCAACTTTGCTACGGTAAGAAAAAGCATATCACGCATGGAAGAAATCGAACGTATGAAAACCGATGGTACGTTTGATGAGCTCACTAAAAAAGAGCGCCTTATGCTATCTCGTGAGCAAGAAAAACTTGAAAACACTCTTGGTGGGATTTCCAACATGAATCGTCTACCTGGCGCCATCTTTGTAGTAGATATTCAAAAGGAACATCTAGCTGTTAGCGAAGCTATTAAGTTACATATTCCTATCATTGCTATGGTAGACACCAATAGCGACCCTGATGTTCCTGATTATATCGTACCATGTAATGATGACTCCGCGCGCACCATCCAGTTAGTTACATCCCAAATAGCCGACGCTATAATTGAAGGAGCTGCTGAGCGTGAAGCATATGAAGAAGAAGCTTATATGGAAGAATTAGTCATGGATGCTAAGGAAGAAACTGCCGATGAAGTAGAGCCTAAAACCAAATTACGTTCTCGACGCAAGAAGAAAGATACCAGCAAACTCGAGACATTAAAGCCTCAAGATACACCAGCTGAAAAGGACACAAAGGACGCAGACTCTGCTGAACAAGCGAGCAACAATGATGGCGCTTCAGAGCAAGCAAAATCGGAGGATCCTACTTCTGAAGAAAAAGCATAAATCAACCGACTTAATTATCAAACTTTCAATGTTGGAGACATACAAATGAGCATTTCTGCCACAGATGTAAAGAAGCTAAGAGACATGACCGGAGCGGGCATGATGGACTGTAAAAAAGCCTTAGTGGAAGCTGAAGGTGATTTTGACAGTGCTGTTGAGGTTCTTAGAAAAAAAGGCCAAAAAGTGGCTGACAAGCGAGCCGACCGTGAAGCAAAAGAGGGGTTAATTCTTACCCGAATTAGTGATGATGCAAAAAAAGCAGTAGCAATTGAAATCAATTGTGAAACCGATTTTGTAGCTAGAAACGAAGAGTTCCACGCCCAAGCTGAGGCCTTCCTTAATGCTGCTTATGACAACGAAACATCCTCTGTTGAAGGACTACTTACAATTGAAATCGACGGGCTTACTATTGCTGATCATCTGCAAAACATGACGGGTAAAATTGGGGAAAAAATCCAAATTAGTACAACCATACTTGCTACTACTCAAGGTTCTATTGTGAGCTATATTCATCCAGGTAATCAGTTGGGAGTTCTTGTAGAATTTAATGGAGACAATATTGACTCTGAAATCGGAAAAGATGTTGCAATGCAAGTAGCCGCAATGAAACCGATCGCCGTTACTGAAGCTGAAGTCGATGCCTCTGTAGTGGAAAAAGAACTCGAGATAGCTAAGGAACAATTAATTAACGAAGGCAAACCAGAAGAAATAGCGGAGAAAGCTGCCAAAGGTAAACTTCGCCGGTTCTATGAAGAGCGAGTTCTTCTAAATCAAAAATTTGTCAAGGATAACAGCTTATCGGTGAAAAAATACTTAGAGGATAACAACACGCCTATGGTTGTTTCCTTCCATCGAATTCAATTAGGCGAAGACGCTTAATTAAAATTTCATTACATTAAGTTGATTTGGTTTCCAAGTCAGCTTTTTTTTATCCTTAAAATCCGCATAGCGTGGCAAATACATACAAACGCATACTTCTGAAGCTCAGTGGCGAGGCTTTACTGGGGGAGCAAGGACATGGTATCGATGGAAAAATTCTTCATCAGTACGCCAAAGAAATCAAATCCATTCATGATGAGGGTGCAGAAATTTGTATTGTCATTGGTGGAGGTAACATATTTCGCGGTGTAAAAGGAGCTACCGAAGGTATGGACCGTGTACAAGGCGACTACATGGGAATGTTGGCTACAATGATTAATTCCATGGCACTTCAGGACGCACTCGAACGTATTGGGATAATGACTCGCTTGATGAGTGCCATACGCATGGAAGCTATAGCAGAGCCTTTCATACGACGAAGAGCTGTTAGACACCTAGAGAAAGGGCGTGTGATTATTTTTGGTGCTGGGACTGGAAATCCGTATTTCACTACTGATACGGCTGGAGCTCTAAGGGCTATTGAAGTAGAGGCAGACGTAATTCTCAAAGGTACTCGAGTCGATGGTATTTTCGATGCAGACCCTGAGCTTAATCCGGATGCCATCAAATTTGATACGATTACAGGCGACGAAGTACTTAAAAGACGACTATCTGTAATGGACCTAACAGCTTTTACTCTATGCCGTGAAAACTCAACCCCTATCATTGTTTTTAACATAAATAAAGAGGGTACCCTTAAAAAAATTGTCTGCGATGGTAGCAATGATGGTACCACAGTCATTTGGGAATAAGCATCCCACAAATTATTAAGATTTATAGCTCACATTTAGTATTTTCGAAAACGGTGAATGGCATATTTTAGCCATAAAACTATCATCCAGGTTAGGATGCCATAAAAACTCAGTTGAACAAAAAAATTGGTAGGAGAACATTATGATTGCGGAAGAACTGCAAGAAATAGTAGACGAAGCAGAAATGAAAATGGACGATGCAGTTCAGTACCTAAAAAAAGAATTTTCGCATATCCGAGCCGGTAAAGCCAATCCTGCATTAATTCAAGGTATTCAAGTAGAATATTATGGGGCTCAAACCCCCCTTCAACAGTTAGCGAATATTTCAGCTCCTGAAGCTCGGTTATTGTTAGTACAACCCTACGATAAAAGTATTATAACAGATATCGAAAAAGGAATTATGTCCTCAGGACTAGGACTTAATCCAATGAATGATGGTGACATGATTCGTATTCCTCTACCCATTTTAACCGAAGAACGTCGCAAAGAATTAGTTAAGGTCGCTAAGGATAAATCAGAACAAGCCCGAATTAGCATACGTAACTCCCGCCGAGATGCTAATGATGCAGTAAAAAAAACGGTCGAAAAACACTCTTTATCCGAAGATTCTAAGTTCGAGGCGGAAGCAGAAGTTCAAAAGGTAACGGATCAACACACCAGTAATGTTGAACAATTACTCAAGCAAAAAGAATCGGAAATCATGACTGTCTAAATCTCTTGGCTCCTATGCAAACCAAGAGTCTAAGCCCCACTAACATTGTACATATCTGAACTCGAATTACAAGGATTTAAAAGTTTTGCTCAAACCACAAAAGTGAGCTTTGATAGTGGAATTACCTCAATCGTGGGACCAAATGGGTGTGGAAAATCTAATATTGTGGATGCTTTAAGGTGGGTACTGGGAGAACAACGACCTTCTTTACTACGTTCTTCGGCTATGAGTAATGTGATTTTTAATGGGACAGCCAAGAAAAAAGCTCTTGGGATGGCTGAGGTATCCCTTACTTTTGTAAACGATAAAGGCATTTTACCCATTGAATATTCAGAACTCACCATCACCCGCCGCTTATACCGATCTGGAGATTCAGAATACCTTATAAATGGAACCTCATGCCGATTGAAAGACATCATGGAGTTATTTATGGATACCGGGATGGGCTCGGATGCCTACTCGGTAATTGAGCTTAAGATGGTGGAAGAGATATTGAATGATAAAAACAATGACCGTCGTAAACTTTTTGAAGAAGCTGCAGGTGTAACCCGGTATAAAGATCAACGAAAAAGAAGCCTCAGAAAGTTAGAAGAAACACGAAAAGATTTGCAACGAATTGATGATTTATTAATTGAACTACGCAAAAAAACTCGGAACTTAGAAATCCAAGCAGAAAAAGCGGTTAAGGCAAAAGGTTACAAAAAAGAACTAGAAAAGCTTGATAAAGCTCTAACTCTTTATGATTATGAGCGAATTCAGCAAGAGCTTAATCCTTTAATCGAACGGATAAATTCTGCACAATTTGAAAAAAATGAGCTCCAGCAAAAACTAAGTTCACTTGAAACCGAGGATGAGAAGGCTAGGAACGCCCTCGTCGGAAAAGAACGAGCACAAGCCGAAGCTCAACGTAGAGTACAATCAATAGCAGAAGCCATTCAGGAGGCTACCACCCATATCCGTATTGCAAATCAAAAAATTGAAAGCGAAGAAAAAGTTCTGAGTGAATACAAAAGAGACATCAAACAGGGCAATAAAGATTTATCAGATTTACAGCAGGTTCGAACATACAGTCAAGAAAAACTTGAGGGATTTACCACTGAACAAGCACTATCTGAAAAAAGTTTAGAAGATTCGAGAGTTATCTACACACAAACTCAACAACAATACAGTAAAGTTCGTCACGATATTTATGAGCTAGAAGTACAAATTAGTGCTGCAAAAAATGAATTAATACAGCTTCAGGCAAAGCGAATTAAAATTGAATCCAAACTCGAAAATACAGAAGGTAATCTGGAGCGTATTGAAGCTGAAATTTATAATCTGAATAATGAAATAGCTACTATTGCTAAGCATCAAAACCAAGTAGATGAACAGCTAGAAACAAAGTTAAGTCAACGAAACCAACAAGAAAAATTATTAGAGGAAGCTCGAGTAAAAAAAGAACAATTTGCTCATACCCAAAACGAGACGAAGGATCAGATTCGCAGCCTAAACAGTGATTTGGCATCAGCAGAGTCTGAATGTAAACTCCTTCAAGATCTAGTCGCCTCCAATGAAGCTTTTCCATCGAGTGTACAATATTTATTAGAAGAGCAGCGATTCAATTTTAAAAATATGACTACTGTTAGTGATATTTTTTCAACCGATGAAACCTATGCTATTGCTTTAGAATCGGCATTAGGTCCTATACTAAATTATTTAGTCGTAGATACAATGGATGAAGTACTTGCTGCTACCAAATTATTAAAGGACCACAAAAAAGGCTTGGCAACCTTTATCCCTCTTCAACTGCTTGCTGCTACGTATGATGTTGCTGATGGTAGCTTATTTCATCATGTGAACAGTAAAACAAAGTACTCAGCCTTAAAGCAACTCTTATTGGGTAATATTCTTGTGTTTGAAGATGCAAAACTCATGAATAAGTCAAAATTAAAGAAAGAATGGAGTTCTGTCAGTTTACAAGGGGATGTTCGTAACCAATACTCCTTCTATACATCTGGTAGCAAGAGTACCCATGCGGGTATACGTGTCAGCTTAAATACCAAAATTGAACGATTAGAGAAAAAACAAGTTAAAATTCAGAAAGAGCTACACAAACTCACAGAATATTTAGAACAGATTCAAAGTAAAAGCTCACATATTGACTTAGCCTCACTCAATAAAGTGCTAAAAGATTTCGAGCAACAAATTCGAACATTAGAGCAGCAAAAACACTCTATGAGTTCTAAGGTACAGGTCTACCAAAAAAATATCACCAATCAGGTTAAAGGAAAAAATTCACTTCAATCCAATGAGGGAAACGCACAACAAGAACTTGCAAACATAGCACCCTCACAAAAAGAAATCGAACAAAAGCTTGATCGTTTTAACCATAAACTAGAGCAGCAAAAAAGCTTATTAGAATCATTAGAAGAACAACGTTCTGGAGCTCAAAGCCGATATAACGACGCTCAACTTAAACATCAGGATATTACTAATAAGATTGAAAATCATGAACGTGAAATCCAACGAGCTCAAATCAGTATAAATGAGGTTGAACAAAGAATTAGGCGTCGTGAAGAGCGTATTGATAAAGCAAACGAACACATAAATTTTAACACAGAACAAGTAACTAGCAGTAAGGATAAATTAGCTCAGTCTAATACCCAAAAAGAAAAGGCTGATCAGGTTCTATCCGAAACACAGGAGGCTGCAGCAATAGAACGTGGTAGCATTAACGAAATAGAGAAGCAGCTAAAAGAAATTCGTCGCCAAAAAGAAGTGAACATAGAACTTGTTCATCATTTACACATGGCTAAAGAAAAAATGGATTTGCAAAGCGAAAGACTTCGCGATCATGTATGGGAAAGTTATGGGCTGCTCATCAAACAACTCCAAACTGAACCCTTATCCGAAAAAGAAAGCCCAGAAGAAGTAAAAGAACGAATTTCTTGGCTCAAACAAAAAGTGAATAGTTTAGGTGAAGTTAATCCACTTGCAATCGAAGAATACGAGGAAGAAAGCAAGAGGCTAAACTTTTATAAGGAACAAATTGAAGATTTAACTAAAGCCGAAATTCAACTTCTTGAGACCATAGATGAAATCAATACAACTGCTACAGAACGCTTTAACCAAACCTTTGAAAAGGTTCGAAAGAATTTTCAGATTGTGTTCAAAACATTGTTCTCTGCAGACGATCTTTGTGATTTGATTATTGAAGAAGATGCTGAAGACCCACTAGAAGCTCGTATTGAAATTAAAGCACAGCCTAGAGGTAAGCGACCCTCGAGTATTTCCCAGCTTTCAGGAGGGGAAAAAACACTCACCGCCATCGCTTTATTATTTGCTATCTATCTAGTAAAACCATCTCCCTTTTGTGTATTGGATGAAGTTGACGCTCCATTAGATGATGCAAATATCGAACGATTTGCTAAAATGATTAAAGAGTTTTCAAATGACACTCAATTCATCATTATAACTCACAATAAAAAAACCATGAGTAAGGCAGAGATGATGTATGGTGTCACGATGCCTGAAACCGGTGTCAGTCGATTGGTTGGAGTTCGAATGGAAGATGTAGCATAAATGTCTTCTACTTAATTTATTGTGTATTCTATCCATCAAAACTTATTAATTTGTATTCAATGAGTCAATTTTCGTCCCAAGACGCCGAACATCTCCAAAAAAAGGCTATATATACGGCTGATGACCTCAATAAAAGAGGATTTAAACCTCAACGACCAGGCGAATTTCCTTATCGTATGGGTCCATATGATACTATGTACACAGGCCGGCCATGGACTATTCGACAATATGCAGGCTTTTCAACGGCTGAGGAGTCCAATGCTTTTTACCGTAAAGCACTTGAGAATGGGCAAAAAGGCCTTAGCGTAGCCTTTGACTTAGCCACCCATAGAGGCTATGATTCTGATCATCCAAGGGTGGTGGGTGATGTAGGAAAAGCTGGTGTTGCTATTGATTCAGTGGAAGACATGAAGGTACTCTTCGAGGGCATTCCCTTGGATAAAATGTCCGTATCAATGACTATGAATGGTGCTGTTATTCCAATTATGGCGGCATATATCGTAGCAGCTGAAGAGCAAGGAATTTCCCAAGACCAACTCAGTGGAACCATTCAAAATGATATTTTAAAAGAATTCATGGTTCGCAATACATATATATATCCCCCAAATCCCTCCATGCGGTTAGTCTCCGACATTATTGACTATACGCGCCAGCATATGCCTAAATTCAATTCTATCTCAATTTCTGGATACCATATGCAAGAAGCAGGTGCTAATGAAGTACTGGAACTAGCTTTTACTATTGCAGATGGACTAGAATATGTCGGAGCTGCTGTCGATCGGGGTCTTGATGTAGACGAATTTGCGCCTCGGCTTTCCTTTTTTTTTGGTATTGGAATGAAAATGCTCACAGAGATTGCAAAACTACGCGCCGCACGAGAGTTATGGGCAGAATTAATGCGAGATTTATTTCAGCCACAGAATCCCAAATCTACCATGCTACGTACTCATTGCCAAACCTCGGGGTGGTCTTTGACGGCACAAGATCCCTTAAATAATATTGTAAGAACAACTATTGAGGCTATTGCCGCTATTTTTGGCGGGACCCAATCCCTTCATACCAACAGTTACGATGAAGCGTTGTCTCTACCCACAGAATCAGCTGCTCGGATTGCACGTAATACTCAGCTTATCTTGCAAGAAGAAACAGATATGACACACATCATTGATCCTTTTGCTGGTTCCTATGCTATAGAATCACTTACTCATGATTTATATACCAAAGCAAAAAAACTTATTAAAGAAATCATAGAAATGGGAGGAATGACACGAGCGATCGAACACGGCTTTCCACAAAGACAAATAGAGGCTTCTGCTGCCATTCGTCAAGCTAGTATTGATAAGGGAATTGAAACGATTGTAGGGGTTAACAAGTACAAAAGCCCTGATCAAGAACCCATGGATGTTCGAAACATTGATAATTCAAAAGTACGCCAATCTCAAAAAAGGAAACTCTCTTTTCTTAAAAAGAATAGGGATAATGAACTAGTGAAAACCCATTTGAGTGCTATAGAAGAAGCGGCTAAATCATCTGAGCTAAATATTTTATCCGTCGCTATTGAAGCCGCTAGAGCTAGAGCTACCATAGGCGAAATTTCAGGGGCTCTAGAGCGCGTATGGGGACGACATAGCGCACATCATTCCACCATAAAAGGAGTATACAGTAAAGTGTATGAACAAGATCCAGATTTTAAGCAATTAAAAGAAAAAGTATTAAAATTAGCACAAGCACTAGGTCGTCAACCTAGAATGCTCATTGTAAAGATGGGACAAGACGGCCATGATCGAGGAGCCAAAGTCATTGCCACTGCTTTTGCAGATTTAGGATTTGACGTGGATATGGGAAGTCTTTTTTCCACACCAAACGAAGTAGTAAAACAAGCCATCGAAAATGATGTACATATTGTGGGAATATCAAGTCTAGCCGGTGGTCACAATACCTTAATTCCGACATTAATCAAAGAGCTTAAAAAGCAAGAAATCGATGACATAATTATTGTGGCTGGGGGTGTGATACCTGAACAAGATTATGCTCAATTGAAAGCAGACGGGGTAACTGCAATATTTGGTCCGGGAACGCCAATAATCCAGGCGGCACAATCTATACTTGGAGCTTTAAAAGATCGATATATTTCGAACTAATAAATGAAAAAAAACAATGATCATACAGCTATTTCAAAATGGATAAATTCCATTGAAAAAGGGCAAATACGAGGACTTTCTCAGGCTATTACACTTTTAGAGAGCACCCGTGTAGAAGACCAAAACCGGGCTCGAAATCTACTTGAAGAAGCCTTAAAACGACTTAATAAAACTGGTCCTACCCCAACAATTAGAATAGGGATATCCGGACCTCCTGGGGTAGGAAAAAGCAGCTACATAGAATCTTTAGGAATGCATTTACTCTCCTTAGGATTTCGAGTATGCGTGTTAGCCGTAGATCCTAGTAGCCGGGTATCTGGTGGTTCTATTCTGGGTGATAAAACTAGAATGGAGCGATTAAGTACTCAAGTTAATGCCTTTATACGCCCTTCACCTTCCCAACAAGTACTTGGTGGAGTCACTCATGCAACTCAATCAATCATGAGCTTATGTGAGCTAGCTGGTTATACCGTAATTCTCATAGAAACCGTCGGAATTGGTCAGAGTGAGGGTGCAGTAGTGGATATGGTTGACTGCTTTGTTTTGCTCAATCAACCCGGTAGTGGTGATGAATTGCAAGGTATTAAACGGGGAATATTAGAATTTGCGGATATTTTACTAGTGAATAAAATGGATGGAGCCACTAAATATTTAGCTCAACAAACCCTTCAGTCATTGCGATCTACATCACAATTGATCAATCATTCCCTAAAGAATTACCAAGTTCCTATCATTGGAGTCAGTTCCATTGAAGAAACTGGGATCTCTGAAAGTTGGCAAGCTATAACTAAATTCCTACAACAAGCTACATCAATTGGATACTTTGAGCACAAAAGACAACTGCAACAAGAACAATGGTTCATAAAAGCAAGTGAATTCTATTGGCTTCAATATTTACATTCAGCTAAACACTCTACCTCTCTCAAAAACACGCTCTTAAAAGAGATACAATCTGGTAAAATAAGTATCCTAGAAGCAGCTCAAGGATTAACACGCTCACTACTTAATAATTGATAAACCTACATTTTAAGGTTTTAGCCTATTTTTAATAGCTTTTGATAAATAAAAAAATGTGTAAAAACATACTTTATATTAGTAAAAAAGCGCTTACAATATTATATTTATGATAAGGATTTATGACCTTTAAGCTAAAAATGTTTTTTTCTGTAATTATAACAAAGCTATTTGAGTAATCAACAAAATTCAATTTGTACATATGAAAAAGTTGCTTAGAATTTAGATACTAAAGAATGTACAGCTTAGCTTAAGCTAAGCTGCTACTTCGATGAGTGAGTGAGGAAAGGGGGGCAATAGCCCCCCTTTTTTATTTTGCAATTTTACTTGTAAAAACTCATATAGAATATTAATTATTTGTTTGAAGTTGTGGAATGATTGATCATTAATAGTCGTTTAAGTGCTGACTATCATCATGAAAACTATTCGAGATTAAAGTGGCCCTATGAAGTACAATAAATCATTTGAATTAGACGACATCAAGAAAATTATAAAAGACGCTGATGCACAGATAATGTTAGAAGATGCTTTTAAGTCACAAGCAAATGAAATTGCTTTACTAAAACATCAATTAGATCTGTTAGAAAGCGCGATTCGAAACGATTATGATTCCATCATTATCACCGAGCTCAGTTTAGAGAAACCAGGACCTAAAATTGTTTACGTAAATGACGGCTTCACCCGTATGACTGGGTACACAAAACAAGAAGTACTAGGAAAAACACCTCGTATACTTCAAGGAAAAAAAACAGACCGATCTATATTAGAAAGACTAAAAAGACGATTAATTGAAGGTCAAGCTTTCTTTGGTCATACTATTAATTATCGTAAAGACGGTTCAGAGTTTATCAACCAGTGGGATATTCATCCCTTGATGAATGCTCAAGGAGAGGTTACTCATTGGGTATCTTATCAGCGAGATGTTACAGAGAAAAAAGAAACAGCAAAGGCTATCTTTAATACTGATTTTGGCACACTACTTAAGCAACGAGAAGAGTTTATTCTTAAATTTTCTAAAGATGAATCAGGCTTTAATTGCAAATATATAAATGAAGCCTTCGAAGAAGTCACCGGATGTAGCTCTGATGATATTTTTGAAAAAGGATTAGGTAGTGTTATACATCCAGACGATTTAGCTATGATACAGAATGCTCTAGGTAATGCGTTTGAAGGTAAAACCGTTTCTGAATTACTTCGATACAAAATTCCTAATTCCACTGAGTATCAAACAATATATCAGTCATTCAGTCCTGTAAAAGACGATACCAATAACAAGATTTCAACAGTAAAATCCGTCGGTAAGCTAGAGTTGAAAGAGATTTAAGCGCATATATGTCGCAACCAAAGGCAAGTATTGAAGATGTCCAAAATAGAATTGTCAGAAAATTCAATTTGCTTGAAGATTGGACTGAACGCTATAAGTATATTATTAAACTTGGTTCTAAGCTACCCCAACTCGATAGCTCCAAAAAGATAGAACACAACATAGTTAAGGGTTGCCAAAGTCAAGTATGGCTACATGCTGAATTCAGTGAAGGTAAAATCATTTTCGAGGCTGATAGCGACGCCGCTATCACAAAGGGACTGGTAGCATTGATGGTCCATCTATATAGCCATCAAACTCCAAGTGCCATTCTTGCAACAGAGCCTACTTTCATAGCTGAGATTGGAATGAATGAACATCTTTCTCCTACAAGAGCTAATGGTTTGGCTTCTATGGTTAAGCAAATGAAAATTTACGCTCTAGCTTTTTCTTCTTAGTGAAATCCCATTGGGTGCATACATAACCTGAGTGCCTTTAGATAGTATATAGTGTGGATAAGTAGATAAATAATGACACTATGTGTGATTTATTCTCGTCTAAGTATCTAAACATCAATAATTTTGAAGATTATTGTCATTAAATCAATATTCTACTTATTTTAGTCAAATATGTGGAAAACTCGAAAAATTTTCGCATACTTAGCAATGCAGATATCATCATCTATACTTAGGCTTAAATAAATTACCTTCTGCGGGGGTTAAATCATGGCAGGATACTTTAAATTTCTTGCTCTTACGGGCATTATTGCGCTTCAGAGTATTATTGTAACCGGGCAAATTGTGCCTGCACAGACTTCGTCTGCAGATGCCCAAGAAGAAACTGCTAAATATGAACGTTACTACGAAATAATTTTAGATAATGCACTCTCAGATTATTATCGAGAAGGTACATTCATTGTTGATGTTAAAGCAACACTGGAGCGAATTTTAATCCCTAAAGGATATGAAGTTATTCAACCACAGGAAGACATTAAAATTGAAAATTTACCAGGTCTACCTTTTATCCCACCGAACATACAAAAGAATAGGTCATCTAATCAAGATAGTTTAAAAGCTTCAGGGTTTGATGCTCGCTTCCAGCTAACCAGACTCAATATAAAAGTACTCGTCGATACTTCTTACAGTGATGAGGATGTAGATTTTGTAGAAGAAGCCGTTATATTGATTGCAAATGCCGATGAATTTCGTGGAGACATCATATCCGTTAGCAAAAAGATATTTCCGCGCAACAACCGAGCCATTGCACAAGATAATAAAAAACCTACTGCACCAAATCCCGCGGCGTTGCTGGATAGAAACAATGAAATTAGTGATATTGAAGAAGAGGATAATGAAAGAGAAGAGGTTATCGAAAATAGTATGTTTCCACTTTCGCCAGACACAATAATACAAACAGTAGTTGCAGAAAGAGAAAAAAAGATGTTCTTGGGAATTGATTGGAATAATCCTGAGCATCTAATATTTATAATTATTGCACTAGGAATCTTATTCTTATTGGCATTATTTATGGCAATTTCCAGAAAAACCAAAGCTAAAGATGAAGAACAATTTATGCAGGATATGGGACAAAATACACCTGTATTACAAAATCCTCAAACTATCATCACAGAAGTAAAAACACCAGAAATTCAAAAGGGGCCTACTGTAAGAGAAATGGCAAAATTTGAAGGAGACAAAACCTTCATTGCAAATATGTGTATTAGTAAACCAAAAATCGTTGCAAATATAATAAGCGAATGGATTGAAAATGACGAAGAACAGGGTGTATCGAAGGCGGTAAAAAGCCTTATTAGTGTAGACAGCAGTCTGTTGGATATTTTAAAGCCTCATATAAGTTCCAACACTTTTGAAATGATTAATTTTGGTATTAGTAATTTTGACGCCCTTACATTGGAAGAAAGGATAAGTGAAACAGAAAATTTCCGAAGCAGTATAACAACATATAAAGCGTCTACAGATGCTGAAGGGTCGCAAAACAGCCTATTCGACTTTGTTGATCAGTTAACGGATCAACAAATTCTGCATTTAATGAAAGATGAGTCTGAGAAAATGATTTCAATTTTATTAGCACAGGTTGCGGGTGAAAGAGCCGGAGTTGTTTTACAAAAAATGGATGATGATAAGCGTGTATCAGTCCTTGTCAAGATGGGCAAAATTAACAATATACCCATCTCAGTTTATAAAAAAGTTGCTTCTCATTTTTCTAACAAAGCATTAGAAATCTCTGACATGAAATATGTTGCAGCAGATGGTGTAGGAACTATACTAAACACAATTGAAACTATGCCACTATCTGAACAAGATGCATATGTTGCTTCAATTGCAGAACAAGATTTAGAATTAGCTAAAAAAATTAAAAAGTTTTTTATCGGATTTGATGATTTACCTAAAGTAAAAATTGAATTAATAAAATCAG
>PCAT01000040.1 GCA_002730655.1 Balneola sp. | reverse complement strand
TTAAATATAGACTTTTTTGCAAATTTGTGAATAAAATTACAAGATAATAGCAATTTTTGCACTGCAATTTTTGAATAACTAAATAGCTATAGCAGTCCACAAAAAAGTCTTATAACAAGATTATATATCTACCTTTTCAGAAAACTGTAATTCATATAGATTTGCATAGTTCCCTTCTTTATAAAGCAATTCCTCATGAGTACCTGATTCAACCAGTGTACCTCTTTCTAATACCAGTATACAATCCGCATGTTGAATAGTTGATAGCCGATGCGCTATAACTAAGGTAGTTCGATTCTCCATTAGACGTTCAAGTGCCTGCTGGACTTGGCGCTCTGACACCGAATCTAAGGAAGAAGTTGCTTCATCGAGCAATAAAATGGATGGATTTCGAAGTATAGCTCGTGCAATAGCAATACGCTGCCGCTGACCTCCACTTAACTTAACTCCCTTTTCTCCAATTAAGGATTGATAGCCATCAGACATTTGAGTAATAAACTCATGGGCATTCGCATCGATTGCTGCTTGTTCAATTTCTGTTTTGGTTGCGTCCAATTTTCCATATCGAATATTTTCATAAATACTGGTTCCAAAAAGGTGGGTTTCTTGGGGAACAACGGAAATAAAGGATCGCAAATTACTTAAATCCCAATCATTCACGGAGACTCCATCTACTCTTATCTCCCCTTTAGTTGGATTAAAAAATCGGGGAATAAGATTTAACAGGGTAGTTTTGCCAGCTCCACTTTCCCCCACTAATGCAACGGTTTGGCCGTCATTTATTTCAAAACTAAGCGTATCCAGAACTTGCTTACCATCCTCATAACTAAAACAAAGTTGATCAAACTCCACCCTTCCTTTAATAGTTTTTCTGCTGTAGCTGTTTTTTTTATTAAACTTATTATCCTGTTCTATCTTTTCTTCTTGCAATTCGAATAAACGCTCAGATGCACCTGCTGCGGTATTTACGGCAGTATATAATCGTGATGCCTGACCTACGGACCGGCTTATATTCAAAGCATACACAATGAATGCTACTAAGTCACCAGCTGAAAGACGAGCTGATAACACTTCTCGACCTCCATACCAAAATATCATCACCAAGGTCCCCATAAACATAAGACCTACTCCTGCCCAAAAAACTTGGGTTAGGACTATTTTGTGCCTAGCGATAGCAAAGAGTTCTTCGGTTGCTTCTCTATAGCGATTTATTTCATACTCTTCTCTTGTGAACGACTTAACCACCCGTATTGCACTCAGGGTTTCTTCTGCTATTGCAGTAGTATCTGCTAACTTATCTTGAACATTCTTAGACAAGGCTCTTATTTTCTTTCCAAAGAACCTTGTAGCAACTGTTACGACTGGAACAGTTAGGAAGATGACTAAACTCAATCGCCAATTTAAGACTACCATGAGGCTTACTGATCCAATCATTGTTATGCTAATTGTAATGATCTGTGGCAGGGAATCAGTCAGTGCCACTCGAATGGATCCTACATCATTACTTAATCTGGATGTTAGCTCTCCCAATCTTCGATTAGCAAAAAAACTGAAACTCAATTTTTGTAAATGAGCATATATAGAATTACGTAAATCGGTGATTACTCGCTCACCTACCCATTCAATATGATAGTTACCTCCAAATGTAAAAATTGCTTGAGTTAGAAAAAGTCCAATCAACCCCAAAGAAAGTGTATTTAGCAAAGCATAGTTTTCTTGCTCAAAAACAGCATCTAGTAACGATCGCAATCCAAGAGGTACCATAAGCCAAATTGCAGAACCTACTACTACCAATAGTACGGCTGATAAAAATCTAGTTTTATAGGGTAAGCTTAATCTAAATATATCTTTAAGGGTTTCTAGTAAGGTTTTAATAGAAACCCGTTCTGTATTCTTTCCTTTCATGGGATGGTTAATAATTCATTAAATATACTATATTTTATAGTGAATCGTTTTTGAAATTATTCCTCTTAATTACTTTATACATGCTTATTTCTTTGTTTAAATATATATTATTTAGTAGCTTGGGATGTGGTATAAGATTCAAAACAAATGTTTGTTACAAATCATAGGGGAGCTGTTTATACCTATTCTTTGTTTTATCAAAAAAAAACATATTACCTTTTATAAATATGAAGAGTTCAAATAATCTCACTAAACAAACAAAACTATATAACTTTTACAAAATTAAGAGCATAAGCTTTCTTCTCCTTATCGCGTTATTTAGTGTAGTGTTTTGGAGTTGCTCTTCAGTCTCCAATAATACAGAGCTTGTAAGTGATACTGATTTGGATATGGCTGCTGAAATTATGGGAAGTTCCATTGCAGACCAGCAATCGGGGCTTATTAACAGTGTATATGACGCCCTATCTAATATCTCTGAAACTGGTATTAGTTATGGAAAGAACCAAACATTTCCATATAAAAGAGATAAAAAAGACCGAGGTGGACGTGGTTTTGAAAAATCATTCAGTCATACTTATGACAGTACCAATGGTGTTCACACTCTTTCTTTTGAGCGTAGTTTTGAAAAAGGAATGTTTAGCAGTAGCATATCCACCCTTCAAAAAATAAAATACACTGATTTAGAAGGCAATTTTATAGCCAGACCAAAACTTCGCCGTAATGCCGTCAACCAAGTTTATATGCATTCCACTAAATCAGGAATGAATAGTAACCCTCGTAAATCCTCTGAATTCACTAAAATTGACAGCCTAAACTTTTCAGGTTTACATGCTACACAAAACCTACTACAAATGCATGGCTCTCATCGTGGATTTGGCAGTGGCGCAGCCACATTAAGAGACAGCTCAAGTCACTCTAGATCTTTTGAAGTATTAGTAGATTTTGATGATATAATCATAAATAAGGATACATTAGTCACCTATGGTAATCTTGAAAATGCAGTTTCAGGAACACTTACCTATAGCATGATTATGAACAAAGTGATCAATGGAGTTCCAGATGAAACAGTTATTGAAGGTACAATTGATTTAGAAGAGGACGGTACTGCACTTATGAAGTTCTATAAGTACAATAGAATATATCGCTTGGGACTTAAGGATGGGGATATTAAAGAAAGAGGCCGGAAAGGTTCAAAATAAGCAGTAAATAAAATAATATTCTATATATACAGGGTATCCTACGAACTAACATTCCCAACTAATATTTATTTGATACTCAATTTATGGGCCAACGCATAAAGATGTACCCAAGATAGGATTTATACTATAAGTATTATAAAGTACTCAAATCTTCAAATATTACGTCCCATCTTCTCTTATATAATCTGATAAACCGAGATAGTATTTAATGTAACGAATGCATTCAAATCAACTATATTCAAGCCTGTGAATTTATTCAGATAGATCTTAAACTATAAAGATAAGGCTTGGGTAATTTTCCTTATTTTGAGCTAGAAAAATACCCTAGTCTATTGCATTTTATTAAAAATAATGCACTTTGTGACGGTTGTATATGAGTATTTATTCTGTTATTTATTCTAGAATATTCGACAATGGCACATTAATTAAGATTGAGCATGTTAAAGTTGAGAGTACAAAAATTAAATTCTTCAACAGAATTAAATATTAGTACAAATCAGTAAACTCTGCTACAGTATGTTAACTATGCTAAAGATGTTAGTTTCATTGTTAATATCTCTTTGCATCACAATATATACCTTTCTTATGAATACGATACGAACGAACTTAACAATACTTTTTTTCTTTGTATGCTTTTCACACTTAAGTAGTGCTCAAAACATTGATTGGAGCAATATAAGCGAACAATACTCTTTACCAGAGGGTGTTCAACTCTTCGAAGGTACTAGATCCAGCCCAGCTCTAAAAGTTTGGTATATTGAAGTTGATTTAAAGGTAACTGAAATTGGCTTAGTCCCCTATTTAGCAAATAATGGCACTGAAACATTAACCGAGTTTTCTGAAAGAATAGGAGCGATAGCTGCCATAAATGGTGGCTATTTTGGAGGAAATAACAGTTATTCCACAGTGGTTCAACCTGGACAAGTTCTTTCTCGCAACGTAGGTAGCTTAAATCGAAATAATCGTACTTACCCTATCATCAGAAGTGCTTTTTCAATTGCTAAAAACCGGGATATGTCAGTAGATTGGATCTATCATTTTGGCAGCACTATCGATGATATATATCGATTCAAAGAACCTATGGACTATAAAAATGGAGCTAGTGATCTCCCCTTAGCCTCACCAAACAAAAATTCAGGCGAAGCATTTGATATGTATATGGGAATTGGTGGTGGCCCAGTTTTGGTTAAAGGTGATTCAGTTCATGTTAGCTATAACGAAGAAATATTTTGGGGATCAGGAGTTGGCTTAACCAATAGAGATCCTAGAACAGCCGTTGGGTACACCGTTGATGGACGTGCTATCTTATTGGTTACCGATGGACGCCAAGTTGCATCCCAAGGGTTAAGTCTACCTGAAATGGCACAAGTTATGATAAATCTAGGATGCACCGAAGCCATCAATTTAGATGGGGGAGGAAGCAGTCAAATGGCTGTGAGCAATCAACTCATAAACCGTCCAGGTGGTGGTACTAATCAACGACCTGTCACAAGTTTCTTAGCGGTAGTCCCTGCTGATTCGGTTCCCGGGCTACCAGTCATTGGTTTCGAGGAGATATTAGATACCGCTGATGACGGAGTTGAGGTGTCCGAAGGTTGGTCTGCATCGGCTAATTCAGGATATTGGGGCGAGAGTCCGTCCTTAATCACCTTGGGCGGAGACGGAAGCAAGACTGTCCGATTTTCTCCTGAACTCCCATCGGCTGGTAGATATCGAGTGGATGGTTGGTGGGTTTCTTCATTCAACCGAAGTAAAAAGACTGCTCATATAATCCAGCATAGGTTGGGTATTGACACTGTATATGCTGATCAAAGTACCAATTCATCACAATGGGTAGAACTCGGAGAATACGAATTCAACGGCAATTCTGAGGATCTAGTTACCGTATCTAACTTTGGTGGGGATAGCTTTAATTATGTAGTGGCAGATGCCGTTCGTTGGGTTGGTTTAGATGAGGAAGTAACCAACAACGAATGGAATCTATCTGAGACAGTAAGGAGCTTTGAACTGCTTCAGGTTTATCCCAATCCCTTTAATCCCAGTACTCAAATAGAATATGTTTTAGAACAGTCGGGCAGTGTTCGTTTAGAAGTTTTTGATGTGCAGGGACAATTACTTGAGACCCTTGTAAATAGCGAACAACAATCCGGTACTCATAGGATTCGATGGCAAGCTAGCGGCCAATCAACAGGGCTCTACTTTGTTCGTATTCAATTTGAAAATAGTCAAAGTTATTGGTATGATACTCATAAGGTTACGCTCATAAAATAACCGATCATAGTACGGCTGACAGATATAACTCCTAAGCCAAATTTCCAAGCGTACACCATTGATATAGCATGCTAAATAGACTAACCAACATGGCTAATTATTCGACTCCAACCAAAGAAAATCCTTGGTGGTGGATACCAACACTCTATTATACCCAAGGCATACCCTATATTATTGTGGTAACCGTTTCGGTTATCATGTACAAAGATTTAGGTATTTCAAATGCGCAGCTTGCCTTATTTACTAGTTTACTTGCCCTGCCTTGGGCATTAAAACCGTTATGGAGTCCCTTTGTTGATGTTTTTAAAACCAAAAGATGGTGGACTTACATGATGCAAGGGGGCATTGGAATTGGCTTTATAGGTGCTGCCTTAGCCATGCAAACGCCATACTTTTTTGAAGTATCATTAATGTTTTTGTTTATTGTCGCCTTTGCATCCTCAACTCATGATATTGCTGCCGATGGTTTTTATATGCTAGCGTTAAGTGATGATCGGCAATCCTTTTTTGTAGGCATACGTTCTACTTTTTTTCGCTTAGCTATGTGGAGTGGCGAAGGTTTATTTGTCGTTTTAGCAGGTGTTGTGGCAACTCGAACAATGGACTCTGCCTTCGCTTGGACCATCATCTTAGGAATGGTCGCAGTGATAATGATTCTCATGTTTGGATATCACCAACGAATGCTACCCTTCCCTATTGAAGATGTTCCTGCAGAAATAGCGGGAGAGTCACCATTACGAGCAGTTTGGAGTACAATAGTAGAATTTTTCAGGAAAGATCAAATTCTACTAGCTGTTACCTTTGTATTACTCTACCGTTTTGGTGAGGGGCAATTAGTCAAAATGGCAGCTCCATTTTTAATGGACAGTATAGAAGCAGGTGGTCTTGGACTAAGCGTTACCGACGTTGGTTACATAAACGGAGTAATTGGCTTGTTAGCTCTTACAGCAGGAGGAATTTTAGGGGGGATTGTCATATCTATGCATGGGCTAAAGGCATGGATGTGGCCTATGATAGGGATAATGAACCTCCCCAACCTTGCCTACTGGTACTTAGCGGCTAATCAACCCGAGAATTTTTGGGTAATTAGTAGTTTAGTGGGTATAGAAAAGTTTGGTTATGGCTTTGGTTTTGCTGCCTTTTTAATGTTTTTGATTTACATTGCTCGTGGACCTTTTAAAACTGCCCATTATGCATTTGGTACTGCGCTCATGGCGTTTGGCATGAGTATACCTGGTGCTATATCTGGGCTAGTTCAAGAGACAATAGGATATGAATACTTTTTCATATGGGTATTAGTATCTGCTTTGCCTATAGTAATGATAACCCCATTTATACGTATAGAATCCGATTTTGGTAAAAAGAAAAATGAGTAATATTACTATGATCGAGATGCAACCTTTTTTAGCTTTATAACAACCTTCTTTATGGACAAAAACACATACAGAATTACCAATTTATCCAGCGAATTAAAGATCCGCTTGATTGCTACAGTTACCTTTCTGCTTGCAGGTCAGTTAAACCCAGTCTTTGCCCAAGAAAATACTACTGAATCTGTGAATAATGAACAATTACAACTCATTGAGCAGGGAATAAATACATCTGATTCTAATTCACTGTTTAATCCACAACCACCCATTGAGCTTATTCGGGGGGATGAACTTCCATTCATGAATGCTCATTTTTCACCCGATGGGGAACATATTGCATTTACTGGGCCGAATTATTTCGGCCTATGGGTTGCCGATTACAGCCAGCAAGACAGTATCTATGTAACTAACATGCGTAAACTTACTAGCGTACAAGCTGGTTTTGGATACAATTGGTCCTTGGATGGTGAATGGATTTTATCAACTCATCATATATATCGAGACCGAAAAAAAATGAGTGCTTTACAGCTATATGGTACTGGTGCGGGGACAACTAAACGACTCAATGAATACAGCATGGGATACCTAGGCGATCCAGAATGGATAGGATATGAGTCAACGGCTATAATTTCTTCCAGAGACGGTTTAATAAGAGCTGAAACAGGAGTTGAATTGCCTGAACGACTAAAGCCTGCGATCCCAGATGATCGTAACCGGCTTATGATAGTAGATGAAAAATTATACCGCGTCAGCGAGAGTGATAGTTACATGGAGCCAGTTTCACCATTTGATGATGTAGAAGCAAAAATATTGAATCTAGTTCAATCACCAAATGGAAAATTCGTTGCTTTTGAACGTTATGGTGAGGGGCTATACCTTATGAATAGCAATGGAGATAATCTCCGCTTTTTAGGTAAAGCTTATCGCCCAAGCTGGTCTCCAGATAGTAGGTATATAGTAGCGATGGAAACCCAAGATAATGGGTATACATTTACCGCTGCCGAACTTGTTGTCTTTGGAACCGATTCACTTAGTAGAGTTGAAATCACTACTAAGACCGATTTGATCACTTTAAATCCTAGTTGGTCGCCTTATGGAGATTCTATTTTATTTAATGATCCAGAAACTGGTCATGTTTACTTATTACC
Source organism: Balneola sp. (assembly GCA_002730655.1). Taxonomy (GTDB): domain Bacteria; phylum Bacteroidota; class Rhodothermia; order Balneolales; family Balneolaceae; genus UBA1275. Next base: position 8,522 of record PCAT01000040.1, on the reverse strand, counting down.
TCTTAGATAGCTAAGAGGATATCGCATATAACCAAATCTAAAATTGTCATTCTTCATCTAAAAAAATCAATAAATTTCTCATCCTGTAACGCTTTACTTACAATTTTGATGCCTGCTTACCCTATTTTTCAGCATATAAAAAACAAAAAAACTTTCAACTCTTCGCAGTGGAGCTTAGCTATATTAGTGACCTTTACTTTTTTCTCATCACTTGTATCCACAAAAGCAACCGCTCAAGAAGTGACTGGTCTTTCAGGATGGTCCCTATTTTTGGATCCAGGTCATAGTAGGACTGAAAATCAAGGTCTTTACAATTATTCAGAAGCAGAAAAAGTGCTCCGTATCGGTCTGGCACTCCGTGAAATGCTACTAACTACTACAGATATTGATACAGTCTACATAAGTCGAGATAATGACCAGGTTTCTGTCAGTCTTTCCCAACGAACAGATCGAGCCAATGCCTTAGCTGCTGATTTTTTTCACTCGATTCATTCCGATGCTGGACCTGCGTCTGCCAATAGTACGCTGATGCTCCACGGTGGTTGGCGATCGGGAGGTGTTACTGTCGAAAAAAACCCCAAGGGCGGCAAAGAAATGGGTGATTTAATGATTACCAATTTGTCCGCAGCCATGCGAGTTGGAACCCGTGGTAATTACGCAGATCGAAACTTCTATCAAGGGAGTTCGGTTGCCAACCACTCCAGGCAATATCCTTATTTACATGTTAACCGAGAATCCAGTATGGCTTCAGTGCTCAGTGAAGGCGGATTTCATACCAATCCCCGGCAACAACAGCTAAATATGAATGCCGAATATAAGCGCCTCGAGGCCCAATCTCACTTTTGGTCTGTGCTAGAGTATATGGGCATAAATCAACGACCAACTGTTGGTATTGTAACTGGCGTTTTAACAGATGCAGACAATGGTCAAGCAATCAATGGAGCGGCAATACACATCGGTGATAAGAGTTATACCACTGACAGTTTTGAATCCTTATTTTCTACTTACTCAAGTGCTGAAGAACAGTTAGCAAATGGTTTTTTCTATTTAGAAAATCTCCCAAATGGCGTTCAAGAAATTATTTATGAAGCAGACGGTTATTATTCTGACACCTTGGAAATTAATGTGTTAACCGACGACTTTAGCTTTGCAGACAACGAACTAAACTCGAATATTGAACCTTATGTAGCTTCTGTATCCTTGGATTCCGGTAGCTCTCTAGATATTGGAGAGCCTTTAGTACTTGAGTTTAGTCGTATGATGAATAAAGCCTCTGTGGAAAATGCATTAAAGCTCACCCCTAATGTTGAAAATCTAACGTACACCTGGTTATCTGGATCAACTCTGAAAATTTCATCAGCTAATTTTGCATTTGTGACTGATTACACCCTTGAAATTATGGATAGCGCAACCGATGCTTCGCCTTATGCACATGGATTTGATGGTGACGCAGATGGTGAAGCAGGTGGAAGCTTCATTTTATCTTTCTCAACCTCCCCTGCTGATATTATGGCTCCCATAAGCTCCGATATCTTCCCTAGCTCAGGAGTTGGAATTGATCAATTTCCTATCGCATCAATTCGGTTCGATGAACCATTAGATACTGCTTCCTTTGATTCTACCACTATGTACTATTTAACCACTGGCCGAAGAATACCAGGTGCACTAGCTTATTATCAAGTAGGTTCAGAGAGCGTGCTTAATTACTTTCCGAGTGAACCATTACTGCCTAACACTTATCATTTACTTAGCATCTCAAAGCATATTAGCGATACTTTAGGTAATTCTTTAGGCAAGGGAATACTAAAGAGTTTTCCAACGACCAATCAAGGTATTCGAGTTAAAAATGTCATTGATGCCTTTGATGGTGATTTTTCTCCATGGTGGTTTCCTTCTCAAAGTGGTAGTACAACAGGATACATTGGAGAGGCTACTACTCGTCTTGCTGAAACCGAGTGGACCAACAAACTTACTGGAAGCACACAAGCCATGCGTATACAATATGGATGGAATACTAGCGATTCCGAGCATCTTATTCGCGTATATAGAAATTCTAGCTCTCCAAAATTTACCAATAATAATCTCTTACAGGTGTTCATTTTTGGTGACGGATCGGGAAACCCCTTCCGGTTTATGTTGCGGGATGGAAATAATCAATTAGAGGGCAGCACTTGGATTCCCATTGATTGGATTGGATGGAAATTAGTCACATGGAATTTAGCAACAGATCCGATTGTAGGATGGGTAAATGGAAATGGTAACCTAGACGGAAACGTGTATATTGACAGTTTTCAGCTTAGTTACAGCGAAGGCAATGCTAGCCAAGGGTTCGTACTCTTTGATGATCTTCGTGTTGTAGAGGTGGCGACGGGTATTTCAAATGAGGACCAGAAAGAAGTTCTGGTAGGTGATGATATACCTAATGAAATAATATTACAACAAAACTACCCCAACCCATTTAATCCTAGCACTAACATACGTTTTAGCCTGCCAGAAGCACAACAAATAAGTCTCGTCCTGTATGATATGTTAGGACGACAGGTTGATATACTAACGCAAGGCTGGCATTTAGCTGGTGAACATAGTTACCGCTTCAAAGCCGCTACATTAGCAAGTGGTGTGTACGTATATCAACTTCACACCAATTCAGGAGTGTTCAGTAAAAAAATGACTTTGATAAAATAGAACTATTAAAGATCAGTGCTTGAGTAGATGTACAAAACACTAAATAAGCGGGGGTTTTTTAAAAAATAGATTACTTGTAGACTTCGAGACTGTCATTCGACCAGTGGGCATATTTGGTATAATATTCTTCTAAGCCCTCAACTATTTGTTGAGCCATACGTCTTTGATAGTAAGGATCAAGTAGGAATATTTCTTCCACAGGATTTGATAAAAAGGCTGTTTCCACTAATACATTAGGAAAATCAGTAGGTGCATTTAGCGTAAAATTAAAACTCCCGGTTAGCCCATAATCATCTAAACCTAATTCTCGCATTTTATTGTAAATGATTTCGGCCAATGGTTTAAAAGCCATATGCTTATAAAATGCTCCAGTTCCACTCATTTTTCTTGGATCAGTAGCATATCCAATAGAATTAGCATGAATACTAACCAACAACTCAGCATGGTTATCTCGAACTATTTTAGCTCTTTCGCTCATGTAAAGATATGAGTCATCAGTTCTTGTCATGACAACTTTTGCACCCGCTTCTATTAGTAATTCCTCAAGTTTCTTTGAAATAGCTAATGCCACTTCCTTTTCCATAACCCCAGTAGAACCCAGCGCACCTTTATTACGCCCACCATGCCCCGCATCTATAGCAATAATTCGGTTTTTCAAAGGCATTAGAGCTTCCTCAATCACTGGTGGACGTTTAACAACTATACGCATTTGACCCCGCCACCCATATTCGACATGGTAACCCCAGTGGCCTTTATGAGTTAAGTCAATAAATAATCGTAGCCTATCATCATCAACCTGCACCCAACGAACTTCATCTATCCCAGATGCTTCGTCTAACAATATCTTCCAATTCGTATTAGAGGTGGCTCCAAAAATATCGACTATAATTCTATTAGGGTCTGATTCTGTATATGTTATGTAAGGTAAACGCTTTGGTAAGGATACTGTGATAACGTCGGCACCCTGACTATGCACTGATTTTTCAGAGATTGCTGCTATCCGGATATTCCCACTTAGTGACTGGGAAGGTAAATCAAAGGTTTGCTTTAGATCCACAAAGCGTTTGGGTATCCAAGCATGCAAAGAAGGGCTTAATGCAACCTTATACAATCCATTTTGCTCGCCCACAATAGTAAGCTCTACACCTTGAAAAATCGAGCCATACTTGGCCCCTCCTAATCTGTCCGAACCCAAACCAATATTCAGATAGGCATCGGAGGTATTGACCAAACCTATTATTGGTAAACCCCCAACCTTGATGATTTCAGAGCTACTAGCTTTAGATCGAGTTAACCACTTACCCTTCAAACTGAATTCTATAGGGCCCTCAAATAAAGGCGTATAAGTATCAACCTTATGATAGGCTTCATACATCCCTGGATTAGTTTCATGCATCATAACATTTAGATAATGACCAGATATAGAGTAGCTAAGGGTTTTTCCTGGTGTCCCCTGTGCTAATATAGGTATCACATCACCAGGACCGTACCACTTATCGGGTTCTAGGGGGTCCAAAATAGGTTGAATAAACCATTTTTTAGCTACCTCTCCAGAATGTAGCTCTACTATTTCCGAACTAAGCTCTTGAGAAGTACTTGGTTTTATAAGATACCGAGTTTGTTTGACTGTATCTCCATCTAATGCAACCATAAACTCAATAGCGGTAATTTGTTCAGTAGGAAAAATCATGTCCACAAAAGCACCTGAACTGTAAACCTGTACCTTTTTTCCATTGATAAACGCCTGAGCATTTGGATCTGTATGAGCTGCTACCCTGTATCGTGAAAATGGATATTCTACCGTATCCTGTTCGGGTATGACAATCCCCAAGGTGAGTGGATTATACTGAGCCCAAGTAGAATAACTAAGACTAGTACAAAACAAAACAAAAATTATCTTTTTCATAATCTTAGATTATTGTGATTAATTGTTGGCAGGATACAACCAAAAAGGTATGGATTCTTGCTGAAAAGCCTTGGCTTCTTCCCTCCACTTAACCAACAATGAATCGACTCGGTAGTTAGAAGAAAATTCAGAACGCACAAAATCCGAACCATTAACTTTATCAAACATATTCCAACGGTTTTCTGATAAACCAAAAATATCTTTTTTGGGATATAATTCATGATGAACTTGCATGAAATAGAATTGTAGTGGCAATAATTCTACTTGATCAATATCATATAAGTGAATCTGTACCCCTCTTAAGGTTTTTCCTTGGTCACGACCATAGAATGGTTTGAACACTATTGGACGGAAATATACCCCTGGAAGATTTAAAGCATTCATAGCCTCACATAAAGCCTGTTCATCAATCCATTCAGCAGCAAAAGTCTGAAAAGGAAGCGTATACCCTACTCCCTCAGAAAAAACACCCAATTCCCCCATCACTCCGCTTGCAGCATAATAGTATGGTGAATAAGAATGTGGAATATGAGGTGAGGTAGGAACCCATGGAAGACCCGTTTGTTCGAATGTCATCTCCCGCGTCCACCCTTCCATGTTAATTACCGTCAGATCAACCTTCTCAGTACCCGTCCACCCTTTATCATTAATCATTCGGGCAATTTCAGCAGGAGTGAGCCCATAAACATATGGAATAGGAAATTTACTCACGAAGGATTCAAACTCTGGATCCACTAAGCCACCCTCTACTTTTAAACCACCCAAAGGATTAGGTCGATCTAGCACCATAAATGGTATTTTAAGCTCAGCAGCGGCTTCCATAGCTAAACCCATTGTACTGATGTATGTGTACGATCTCACCCCTATATCCTGAATGTCGTACACCAACACTTCTACCCCTTCCAACATTTTTGGAGTAGGCTTACGAGTAGTACCATATAACGAGAACACCGGCAGGCCCGTTGCCTTATCAACATAACTACCTACCTTATCCCCAGCAGCATAATCACCCCGCACACCATGCTCCGGTCCATATAATGCTACCAAATGCACATTTTTAGCACTATTCAACAAATCAATAGTAGAAACTAGTTCAGAATTTACTCCAGTAGCATTGGTAATTAATCCGACACGCATACCCTCAATAACCTTAAAGTCCTGCTCTACTAAGATTTCAATACCTGTTTTTACCGTTTGCTGTGCGCTGAGTCCCAAAGAAATCAATAAAATTATTCCCCATGAAAATGCACTAATTTGTGCTAAGGTCTGGTTTTTTCTAATTCGTTTATAAAAGGATTTAAACATTGACTAATTAATTGGCTTAGAATGTCGTAAATGACTAAAATAACGCTATATAAAGTAGGTAAAAAAGAAATGAACTACCTTGATTTATCACTCAAATTAAAGTCTCTTAAAACACCTTTTGCAAGGCTCATATAAAAACAGCTTGAAAATTATCAAATTTTCTTGCAACTACTAAAAATGCTTTAGATGTACTCGAAAAGTAATAAGAACATATCGAATACTTTATCGTTACGCAGAAAAATTGCTCAACTTTTTTTAATGGGCTTTAAGGGTTCCGATATGAGTGAAGGCACAGAATTATATACTATGATAGATAAATTAGGACCAGGTGCGGTTATTCTTTTCGATCAAGATATGGTACACCATAAACCTGTCCATAATATTTCATCGCCAGTACAACTTCAAGAGCTCTGTGTATCACTACATGAGGTCAGTAGTCTTCCACTTTGGATAGGTATCGATCAAGAAGGAGGACTGGTCAATCGACTAAAACCTGTATATGGTTTTGCGGATACAAAAAGTCATGCCTATTTGGGTAATCAAGATGATATAGAGCTTACCTGTAAACAAGCCAAAGACATAGGCAGCATACTCCGAGAAATGCATATTACCGTTAATTTTGCCCCCGTAGTTGACGTAGCCAAAGAATTCAATTCCTCTATAATAGCTAAACGAGAACGATCCTTTGGTTCTAGCTCTGATTTAGTCTACCGACATGCTAAGGCTTACTTAAGAGGCTTACAATCAGAAGGGATTTGGGGTTGCTGCAAGCATTTTCCAGGTCATGGAAGCGCCAAAGGCGATACCCATGCAGGTTTTGTAGATGTGACTGATACCTGGCAAGAAGATGAGTTATTACCTTATTCAGCCCTCATTGAAGACGGACTATGCTCAATGATTATGACTGCCCATGTAATTCACAGAAAATTCGATGCACTATATCCTGCAACCATATCCGAATACATAATACCCAAATTACTTCGAAAAAAGATGGGCTTCAATGGCTTAGTGTTCACTGATGATATGCAAATGAAAGCAATTTCTGACCACTACGGTATAAAAGAGGCCCTAAAGATGGGACTAAATGCGGGAGTAGATATGTTTTGTTTTGGAAATAATCTACTGCCAAACCCAGCCAAATTATCTGATCTAGTATCCACCGTTGAACAACTAATTGAGGAGGGACTCATCAACGAAAATAGAATTGACTACTCAGTCAATAGAATTTTGAGAATGAAAAGCCAAAAACCCAACTAAATATGTTGGCTAACATGGATAACTCACAACATATCATAAAAGGAAAAAGACTCAATTCTTTGGACTTTTTCCGAGGTGCTACTGTTGCCGCGATGATTTGGGTAAACAATCCAGGCTCCTGGCTACATATATATGGGCCATTTGCCCATGCGGAGTGGCACGGATGGACTCCAACCGATTTAATCTTCCCATTTTTTTTATTTATAGTAGGCGTTTCCATTGTCTTAGCTTTTACCAAAGCTTCGGCGAAAGGAATGAGTCGTCAGGAGTTAATCCAAAAAACACTCATACGTGGGGTAAAGATTTTTGGTTTGGGTTTGGCTCTTTCGGCCTTCCCTTACGTTGTATTTTCACCAGAATTTAGTCTACATCCTAAAATCGCAAACCTGAGAATACCGGGAGTTCTCCAACGAATTTCAGTAATCTACATTATGGCAGCTTTTCTATTTTTGTATACATCTACCAAAGTGCGATGGATAGTAGTAGGACTTATATTGATTGGATATTGGTTGGCGATGAGTCTAATTCCAGTTCCTGGGTTTGGTGCAGGTGCTATTGATGCACCAGAAGGAAATGTAGCAGCCTATTTTGATCAGCTCCTTCTCAGCGGTCATATGTGGAAAGAGCTATGGGACCCAGAGGGTATTTTGAGCACTTTTCCGGCTTTAGTGAATACATTGATGGGTATTTATATTGGTCAGTTACTACTTAAAAATCATATTAATCGAGAACAAAAAGTGCTTGAGATACTTAAATGGGGTTTTATTTGGCTAACACTAGGCTATCTATGGAGTTGGATTTTCCCACTAAATAAAAATATTTGGACCAGTTCATTTAGTCTTTTCACTGGTGGATTAGCCAGTATGATGTTTGGTTTTTGTTATTGGTTTATTGACGTAAAAGGATATAAAAAAGGTATTAATTGGGGGATTGCTTACGGGATAAATGCTATTACGATATTCTTTTTGAGTGGAATAATTGCTCGAATAATGAGTATGATACATATTAGCGTGGAGGGCGATATTATGAGCCTGAAAGGATTTTTATACTCTGTAATTCTAAAGGGGATATTCGCTGATCCTATGTTGGCATCTGTCAGTCATTCCATCTTATGGGTTTTCTTGTTTTATGGGTTAGCAAGTTGGATGCAACAAAAAAACATACTCATAAAAGTGTAAGTACTATTGCTAATTACCCTTTGAATTAAATCCGAATATAAATTAATGATCCTGAACAACTCACGAACTACTGATCTTGAACTAATAAAATTGCATTGGATACTTTTCGTTGCCCCGTCGGATCTGATGGAGAGCTAAGTACCTTATCATTTGCTACTAAAGTAGTTGAGCCACCTCCATCAAGATTAATG
>PCAT01000039.1 GCA_002730655.1 Balneola sp. | reverse complement strand
CCAAGACTGCCAATACGAGGAATAAACGGCGTTATATCGAGATTAATGTAATCCACTAATTGTTGAACGACATTGGGGTGGACTCCACTGTAGCCCTTTGCGAATGAATTAACTCTGGCCACCATCATTGTCCTAACTGAAATTTTGTCCATCTGTTCACCTAGACCTGTGGCATGTGACCTAATCAGGTTAATCTGTAATTCCTGTAATTTTTCTGAATCTATAGTTGTATTAACAAGGGAACCAAATCCAGTATTTATGCCATAGACAACTTTACCCGACTTTACAATGTCGTCAACAACTTTTCTAGAATTGATAATACGATCCCAAGAGTCTTGGGTAATCTCTAATTTCGCTGAGCCTTTGGCGACAGCCATTACTTCAGCAGGCGAGAGTGTATTCCCATCTATGAATACAGAATTACTCATTGTATCACCTCAGTAGGTTATCAAAGATAGCATCATCGGTAATATTTGGGATTGTTACATTGAGTAAAGGATTCTCGTCCATTGCAACTTTTATTGCTTCTATAGCACCAGGATTCCTAGCCCAAGCACGTCTTGCAACTCCATTATTTACATCCCAGTGTAGCATTGATTCTATCTTCTTAGCAGATTCTTGTGTGCCATCAATTAACATACCAAAACCTCCGTTGATTACCTCGCCCCAACCAACTCCACCTCCATTATGTAGACTAATCCAGGTGGCACCTCTGAAGGAATCTCCGACAAAGTTCTGTACAGCCATATCTGCTGTAAACATAGACCCGTCTTTGATATTAGCAGTTTCTCTGTAAGGGCTATCGGTACCAGAAACATCATGATGATCTCGTCCGAGTACGATTGGTGATGAAATTTCACCAGATGCGATTGCATCATTCATAGCTAAGGCGATTTTTCTTCTTCCGACATCGTTTGCATAGAGGATTCTTGCTTGACTACCAACAACTAATTGATTTTGTCCAGCTTGCTCAATCCATCTAATATTATCAGTTAATTGCTGTCTAATCGTTGGCTTAGATTCATTGGCTAATTCAAGTAACACAGAACGTGCAATTTCATCAGTCTTCGCTAAGTCGTCTGGATTACCAGAGGTACAAACCCATCGGTAAGGTCCGAAGCCGTAATCAAAACATATTGGACCCATAATGTCTTCAACATAACTTGGATACCTGAAACTGCCATCTTCGGCTAGTACATCAGCGCCCACTCTTGATGCCTCTAGCAAAAATGCATTACCATAATCCCAGAAAAACATACCTCTAGAAGATAATGTATTTATTGCGTTAGCGTGCCGAATTAGGGTTTTTTGGATCTCATGTTCAAACTTATTTGGATCGTCGGACATCATCTTAGTGCTTTCTTCGTATGTATAGTCGGCAGGAAAATAACCGCCCTGGTATGGATTATGCAGTGATGTTTGGTCGCTACCTAAGTCTACGTTTACGTCTCTCTCAACTATTCTCTCCCATAGTTCAACGATATTTCCAATGTGACCAATTGAAATTGCTTCTCCCTTCGAGGCAGCTGAAACCATCAAATCAATTGATTCATCCACATTATTTGATATGTGAGTTAACCATCCTTGTTGATGTCTTTTGACTGCAGCGTGTTCATTCATCTCCGCAACAATACACGCTGCTCCGCTTATCACGGCGGCTTTGGCCTGTGCGCCAGACATACCACCGAGTCCGGAGGTGACAAATGTAACGCCTGCGAGATTCTTTTCCGCCGGTAGTTTTAGGTGCATTCTTGCGGCATTGAGCAAAGTTATAGTGGTCCCGTGAACTATACCCTGTGGACCTATGTACATGTATGAGCCAGCTGTCATTTGGCCATATTGTGATACTCCCAAAGAATTCATTTTTTCATAATCATCCCTAGAACTATAATTAGGAATTACCATTCCATTAGTCACAACTACGCGTGGAGCAGATTTGTTTGAGGGAAATAATCCTAATGGATGCCCAGAGTACATGACAAGTGTTTGTTCGTCACTCATTTCACACAAATATTGCATAACTAATCTATATTGAGCCCAATTTTGGAATACAGAACCATTGCCACCATAGGTAATCAGTTCATGAGGAAATTGTGCTACAGCCGGATCTAAATTATTCATAATCATCAACATAATTGATGCTGCTTGTTGAGATTTGGCTGGGTAAGCATCGATTGGATAGGCTTTCATCGAGTACTCAGTTGGTCTAAACCGCTGCATTGTAATGCGCCCGAAAGTATCTAATTCATCCAAGAATTCACTGGCCAACACAGTGTGAAATTTACTATCAAAGTATCTTAAAGCATTTTTAAGTGCCAATATCTTTTCGTTATTATTCAAAACTTTGCGCCTATTGGGGGCATGGTCGACCGAGTTATCTAATCCAGGATGAACTGGTAAATCGCTAGGGATGCCCTCTTGTAAGCACCTTCTCAGCACTAACCAATCTTCCTCCATATTATCACCCAATAAGTGGAATTCTTTGAGGCTATTGCTCCAAATTTTGTTTAACATCTGGCCTCCAATATGTGAAGACTAGACCACAAACCATCATTAAACATGAGAATAAAATAAATCCACTTTTTAGTGAGAGGTCATAATACTCAACCAAAAATCCGGCAACTGATGTAGATAGAGCAGCAGTAGTGCCTAGAATTAACATATCGATAGAGAAAACTCGCCCACGTATTTCGTCCTCAACCCATGTTTGTGTAAGAACAGTTGACAAGACCCAATTTCCACCACTAGCAGAGTGTGCCAATATAATCAATGCCACAGTTAATGGGAGATAAATATCCAATGTTAGACCAACAAGTAAGTAGAAGAAACCTGATATTGAAACTAAGATACCGATCACTGACGGCCATTTAGACTTATCTTGGAAAATCGCTCGAGCAGCGAGGGGCCCTATTCCAGTACCTATTCCTCTAGCGAAGAAAAATAATCCAAATCCAAATGCTGCGCCATAACCTGTTAGGTCTGCACCGGCTAGTACCAAGAAAACTCCCGCTAGTCCTGCTCCTGCCAAATTCCATGATGATTTAGCAAATACTATTCTCAGGAGTTTCTTATCTTGGTATATTCTCGTCCAACCTACTTTGATATTTGATAGCGCAGTACTAATTAACGGTCCTTTTGATGCAGAATCATATTTTTGTTCGAAAGTTAAGGGAATCAATAATAATGATGATAATAGGAATGTGTATGAATCAATGATAAATGCTACATTTGTGCCCCATACACTAACGGTGACCCCACCTAACATGGCCCCAATACATAGAGCAGTAGACCATGATGCACTGTCAATTGCATTGGCCGTGATTAAATCCTCTTCATCAACAATGTTTGGTAGCGCAGCTCTTTCTGCTGTAACATAGACTCCATGCAGCAGCATCATTAAACCTGAGACAGATATTAACCACCACATATCCTCATTTCCATCTACAAGTAAGAATGTCAATGCTAAAAATACTTGAAAAATATTAGCCCAAAGCATTAATTTTTTACGACTAATTCTATCTGCTAATAGTCCATTAATTGGTTGAGTAATTGCAAACAAAGCCATTCTAACTGAGAACAATATGCCGAGTAAGAATTCTGAACCAGAGTATTCCAGTATCAAAAAAAATAGTGCGATGGTGTTGAACCATTCACCCAACAATGAAACCACTGAAGCAGCCCACAACCTACGAAATTTGGCGTTTGAGAGGAAGAATTCTAGGTAGCCTTTGGTCAATATCACTCCTCCTCATTAATGGAATTTTGACCACTGATGGTACAAATAATCCACTTTGAGGTGGGAGTATTTGAAATATCTGCAGTTGAATCCAGAGGCACTAACTCGTTGGCCTCTGGGAAATACGCTGCAATGTTCCTTTTTGGAATCTTGTATGGAATTACAATCCAATGCTTGGAATTTCTAACTGTCCCATTAAAATGACTAGAAATATCTACTCTATCTCTAGTTTTAAGTTGCAAATTTAACATATCGTCGGGGTTCATGAGAACAACTCTTCTGTTTCCCTTAAGGCCCCTATATCTATCATCAAGACCGTATATTGTGGTGTTGTATTGGTCATGAGAGCGTATCGTCATCATAACAAATTGATCGTCTTCTAACTCAACATTTGGTAATGCATTTATCGAAAAATTAGCCAAGCCGTTATGAGTCTCGAAGCGACATTCATCTTTCGGTGGATTTGGTAAGTAAAAACCATTTTCAGCCCTCACTCTAGAGTTATAATCCTCAAAACCGGATATGCAATCTGAAATTAACGTCCTTATATCGTCATAATTTTCAACCAATTTACGAAAATCAATTGTTGAATCTAATAATGTATTAGCAGCTAACTCAGCAATTATCCACGGCTCACTTCTAAGATTTTTTGATGCCGGTTGCAGTCTTCCTTGTGATTTGTGTACAATTCCCATGGAATTTTCAACGGTGACAAATTGATGGCCAGATGCCTGAATATCAATTTCAGTTCTTCCTAAACAAGGTAAGATTATCATCTCTCCAGATTGTACAAGGTGGCTGCGGTTTAATTTTGTTGACACATGGACTCCCATTGACATCTTAGAAACTGCTGCAGATGTACGCTTTGTATCTGGAGTTGCAGAAATAAAATTACCACCCAAACAAAAAAGGAAATCTGCTTGACCAGTTTCCATAGCTCTAATTGCATTTACAACATCTAAGCCGTGTTTTCTGGGCATTGCGTGCTTTAGACCAATTTCCATTAGTTCAGTAAATGAGTCGCTAGGGGCTTCCCATATCCCAACAGTTCTATTTCCTTGGACATTAGAATGGCCACGAACTGGACACAATCCGGCCCCGCTTCGTCCGATGTGGCCGCCTAATAGATGCAGGTTTACAACTTCTTGAATTACTGCTACACCGTTTTTATGCTGAGTCAATCCCATTGCCCAACACGATATAATTGATTTAGATCTGCCTAAAATTTTGGCTAATTGTTTTATTGTCCCAATTTCTAATCCAGTATCCTGACAGATTCTATGCCAATCTAGATCGGCAATAGAATTTGAATAATCTTCAAATGAAGAGGTCTTAGATTGGATAAATTCATTATCCAAATTTCCATCCATAATCATTAGACTGTTTATTCCTTGAAACAATGCTGCATCACCACCGATTTTAATGGGAATATGGAAGTCTGCTAACTTAGTTGAGTTAAATTTCAACTTCATATAATCCTGCGGGTGTTTGAATCTCACTAGCCCTGTTTCTGGTAAAGGGTTGATGTGAATAATCTGTGCTCCATTCAACTTTGCATCTCTTAACGCTGTAAGCATCCTTGGGTGATTTGTTCCGGGGTTTTGTCCAATCACTAGTATTGTGTCTGCATGATTAAAATCTTCTAGGGTAACTGTACCCTTACCAATCCCTATTGTGGATTCTAAAGCTTTACCACTAGATTCATGGCACATGTTAGAACAATCTGGTAAGTTATTTGTCCCGTACATCCTCACAAACGCTTGGTATAGAAAGGCTGCCTCATTACTAGTTCTTCCGGAGGTATAAAATACTGCGTTGTTTGGTGATTTAAGACTATTTAGTTTGGAAGAAATCATTGAAAACGCATCCTCCCACGAAATAGGTTGATAGTTAGTACCACCTTTCTTCAAGTACATCGGCTCTGCAATACGCCCTTGACTGTTTAACCAAAAATCACTTTTCTCTGCTAATTCATTGACTGTGTATTTGGCGAAAAAAGCTTTGTTAACATTAGATTTCATTGCTTCATCAGCAACTGCTTTAGCACCATTTTCACAAAACTCGAAAGAAGAACGATGTTCTGGATCTGGCCACGCGCATCCAGGACAGTCAAATCCTGCTTTCTGATTGACCATCTTAAGCGTCTTAATTGTTTTAATCGGCCCCATTTTTTTCAACGATTGAATGGTACTGGAAATTACTGCAGGTATACCAGCAGCAGTTGATTTTGATTTGGTGATTACTAGTTTATTTTGGTCGACAGGAGTCAAGCCGTCATTATTAATGACCATCGTAATCAAACTTATGAACTGAAATTTGCTTTTCAATACTTGGTATAAAATAAGCGATTAACCTATGATTGTATGACTTGATTCCTTGACGAATGCGAAAATTTTGATGCCAAGTGACCGCGCACAATCTGCAGCCAGTGAAGATGATGCACCAATGCAGGCGATAACTGGAATGTTCGCCCTTGATGCCTTAGCAACTATGTCCCAACCACACCTGCCACTGAGCAATAAAATACTACGATTTGCCCCTCCATACTCTAATGATTTTCCAATGACTTTGTCAACTGCATTGTGTCGACCTATGTCTTCAGCAAAACATATTATCGTTCCTTCGGTTGACATTAGGCTAGCACTGTGCATGCCACCGGTTTTAGCAAAACCCTTCTGAAGTGACTTCATAGATTCCATGCCAAGATGTAAAATAGAATCATTAAAGGTAATCTTGGAACTAACAATAGGTAGGTGTTTTAATAATTCATCAAGGCCTTCAGAGTTACACGCACCGCATGAAGTTGTTGTAATCCCACTAAAATTGGGTTCATTTGCCAATTTTAATTCAGATTCAACAGATACATCGAGTCCATTGTTACTAGATTTAGTATCAATTGATTGTATGTTGTAATCTACAAGCTGAGCATACTCCAAGTAACCTTCTGAAATTAAATGTCCCAATAGTAAATATTTTGAATCGTTTGGAGACCCAAGTAAAGTAGCAACTTTTTGATTATTGAATATCAATCTAATGACTGATTCTATGGCCAAAGAATCTGAATCAATCATTACTCTGCCATCTACCATTTTTGACACTGGTATTTTTCTGTAATTAATTCCCATCACCACTTCGTAAATGCTCCAAATCAAAGAACTCGAATTGTAACTCCACTAATTCACCGCTTGACTTTGCCAAAGAATATTCTTCTAGAGGCTCATGATTTAGTTCTAGAAATCTTTCCCCCCACCTAAATCCCGATAACAATTTTGAGGCTTGTTCTTTATTTCCAACCAAATAAGTTGCAGCAGCAAGTGCTTCGATAGTTGTTAACTTTCCGGGTTTGCCCCAGTTAACAGGATTTGCCGCTAAGAATAAAGGCAGCATCCTAGGTTTTAGTCTAGTGCGACGCATAACTTGCTCTACACTAGGTTCAATTTGCTTCCATGAGCAGTCTAGACCTACTAATGAACCATTCTGTTCGTTAAGTAAGTAATGATCTTCAGGGCCGAAAATTTTACCACACAGCGGTTCAAGAATTATTCCTTTCTTTGGTAGTGTGTTTATTTTTTTATGTAAGATGATGTCTCCACGACGTGAGGAGATAACTGCAGTATTTTTCTTCGGATCATCTTGTGCTAACCACAGTGAATGAACCTTAATGTCCATTCAATCACCGTTTTGGTTAAAGTAGTCGCCAAGTGTCATGCCTCTATTATTGCCTTTTACAACTCGAGATGTCTCAACAGGGCCACTAATTTCCATCAAAACAATGCCTAAAACTCTCTCGAATTTTTTAATTACAGAGTCAGTCGGAGGTTTTCCTGATTCTGCAGATTTTATCACATTAACAGTTTCAGCCATACGCTTACCTAATTCAGCCTGATTCCAACCTTTTGACATTCTGGCATTTGAAATCCTAGAGGCAAAATCGTCAACTAATTCTTTCTCAGATTTACTCATAATGTTATTCCGTCGTTTAGGTTTGTACGAGTTGCCAGTACGGTTGTTAGACATCTTGATTCCTGGGGCTACTGATTTTGGTGCAAGACCTAGTTTTTCTACACATCTCAGGCATGCGTTAACTTGGGCTTTACCCATCAGTACAGACCTAGTGCTAACTTTCATTGCCCCACAAACTTCACACTCGCCCATAGTCTTCCCAACAGCTCAATCAAAATGAAATTTGCTAGAGAAATATGGCAGAGTTCATAGATGATAGACATTAGGAGGTAATGATTGGCATGGTTGGTGAAGTAGGGACTCCATCGAAAGACATCAAATCTACTAGTGATGAAGATTTGAAAATACTCGAGGAAGAATTTAGAATGTTACAAGACCAAACCCAAGATTTGATAAACGAAAGAGCACATATGGAGTCTGAAATAAGGTCATTAAAGAAGCGTGCTAACAGGTTGGATGAGGAAGTAAGGAGTTTGAAGTCACCACCGTTAATTGTTGGTCATTTGGAAGATATTCTTGATCAAGAAAGAGGTATTGTGAGGTCATCAAATGGAACTGTATTCCAGGTTGCTTTGAATCAAAGATTATCGCCTGAGGTGTTAAAACCAGGGGTAAGAGTTGCACTAAATCAAGATACCTTGGCCGTAATTGAGGTTCTACACGATGCATGGGACCCAATGGTAAGTGGTGCTGAGATGGTTGAGAGGCCAGAAATAGGATATGATGCAGTTGCTGGGCTAGATGAGCAGAAGCAATCGGTTAGAGAAGCGATAGAGTTGCCATTGAATTCTCCTGAGTTGTTCAAGAAAGTTGGTGTAGAGCCGCCAAAAGGAATTCTTCTAGTTGGCCCTCCTGGCTGTGGAAAAACCTTACTCGCCAAGGCGGTGGCCAACCATACAGATGCCACATTTATTCGAATGGTTGGTAGTGAGTTAGCACAAAAATACATTGGAGAGGGTGGAAGAATGGTTAGAGAATTGTTTTCTCTAGCCAAGGAAAAAGCACCATCAATTATTTTCCTCGATGAAATAGATGCAATAGGGGCAAAAAGGCTGGATGGCTCGACCAGTGGCGACCGTGAAGTACAAAGGACTTTGATGCAATTATTAGCCGAACTAGATGGTTTTGATGTTCTAGAGAATGTTAAGATTATTGCCGCGACAAACAGACCCGACATTTTAGATGAGGCATTGTTAAGGCCGGGAAGATTTGACAGAATAATTGAAATTCCAATACCCGATGATGCGGGTAGAAAAGCAATTCTGCAGTTACACATAGGTAAAATGTCGACAAAAAAATTGCAACTCAAGACTATCGTAGACAAAACAACAGGGTTTTCCGGTGCAGAGATTAAGGCTACGTGTGTAGAAGCGGGAATGATCGCTATCCGACAGGGTAGAAGCTTCATTAAACAAGAGGATTTTACAGAGTCAATTAAGCGAATTAACTTAAAGAAAATCAAAGGCGGATTGAGAGATTCACCTGATGGCTTATACAACTAACTTCAAAGTCCGTCTTGAAGACCAATTATCATGGTCCAACCAATCATAGAGTGTGTTCCGAATATTTCCGAAGGTAGGAATACGGCCTTGATAAACAAAATTATTGAATCGATAACTCAATCAGAAAATTGTTCCGTTTTAAGTGTTGAACCGGATGCTGATTACAACAGGACTGTTGTTACTATTGCAGGAGAACCGGAACTGGTTTACGGTGCCGCATTTCAATTGATCAAAGCCTCAATTGAATTAATCGATATGAGTAAGCATCAAGGAGAACATCCAAGGCTAGGCGTAGTTGATGTATGCCCATTTGTCCCACTTTCTGGGTACACGATGGAAGAATGTGTTCAACTAGCAGAAAAGTTAGCAAAAGAGATTTCTGAAGAATTTAACGTGTGTACATTCCTCTACGGCTATGCAGCAAAAAGCCCTGAAAGGAAGTTATTATCCACGCTTAGAAAGGGAGAATATGAAGCACTTGAAGCAAGACTAACTAACAAAGACGAAATTCATTCTGTCGACACTAGATTGCCAGATTTTGGTCCTAAAACATGGACAGAGGAAGCCAAGAAATCCGGTGGCATAACGATTGGCGCTAGAGACATACTAATAGCATACAATGTCAATGTGGAAGAAACCGATGCTGTTGTAGCAAAGAAGATTGGTTCAATAATTCGGGGCTCCGGGAGGTTAATTAAACAATCAAATGGGAAGAAAATGAGAATAAAAGGCATGATTCCAGAAATTCAAGGTATGGGAGTAACACTAGAATCGCATTCAATTAGTCAAGTATCGATGAACATACTAGATGTTAACACATGTCCAATACACAAAGCGTTTGAAATTTGTAAATCAATTGCTAATGATCATAATGCTAAACTAAGAGGGAGTGAATTAGTTGGTTTAGTACCACTTAATTCAATGCTAGAGGCTGGTAGATGGTATGGTAATCGAGAAAATCTATCCGAGGATGAATTAGTGGCAGCAGCCATTGATGGACTTGGGCTTTCAGAGTTAGAAGAGTTTAATCCACGAAAGAGAATAATTGAATGGGCATTGAGAGGTGATTGAGTTTGGATTGGAATGAGTTAACAATAAATCAATTTCAAGAGGCATTATCATCAAAAAATCCCACTCCCGGCGGAGGCACTGCAAGTGCACTAGCACTTGGTCAATCTGCATCACTAGTTGCAATGGTTGCCAACCTGACCATAGGAAACGAAAAGTGGTCAGAAGGTTGGGAAATAAGTGATGAAGCACTAAAACTAGCCAATCAAGTGAAGAAAGAATCTGCGAGATTAGCAAAAGAAGATAGTGATTCATTTAACAAAGTTATGGCAGCATTTAAACTGCCAAAAAAAACTGACGATGAAAAAGAAATTAGGCGTGAAAAAATAAGAAACTGTACACTAATTGCTGCTAAAATTCCCTATGAAACGGCTGTTTTAGGCCTTGATTTGTTGAAAATAATGGTGCCGCTTTCATTACTAGGTAACGGAAATGCCATTTCAGATGTTGGAGTTGCTGCCCTACTAGCAAGCGCGGGTTGTAAAGGTGCATTGTTCAACGTTGAAATAAATTTGAACAGTCTGCCGGAAGATTACGGCATAGAAATGAGAGAGGGGATGAAATTAATCAATAATGAATGCAGGACCACTTCAAAGGAAATTATGCATAATGTCAAGGATAGGTTATAATCATCTAACAGTTGAACCTGTGCTTATATCTCCGTCGATAGTAACTAATTTCACTTGGCCATTACCGTCATCAGCTGCTAGCATCATCCCTTCAGAGGTTATACCTCTAAGGGGTCTGGGTTTCAAATTTGCAACGAAAACAACTGTCATTCCGGTAAGTTGGTCAACGGAATAGAATTCTTTTATTCCTGCACATATTGTTCTTCCATTATTTCCATCATCTAATGTTACCACGTACAATTTATCTGCGTTTGGATGTTCTTCAACACTAATGATTTTACCAACTTTTAGTTCTACTTTCATAAAGTCATCAAATTCTAGATACTTAATGCCCTCAACTTCTTTACTCATCTTTTTTCCTCCCTTTTTACCGCCCTTGACCGAATCATTATGCTTTTCATCGTCTGACACATCAGATACAAGTGATTCTTCATGTTCAAGAATCTCTGACAAATCCAACCGCTTAAACAATGGCTCAGCCTTATCAGGATTCCATGTCATTGGTACATCCCAGTTGATTGCCTCTGACCAATCAACATCTGAAACATTACCAACTTGCCCAAGATTATTCCATAACTTCTGTGAACTAAACGGCATAAATGGTTGCATAATAATAGACAAAAAGCGACATATGCGCCAACCAAAGGAAAGTGTAGCCAGTGATTCTTTGCCTTCATTCGTTATTTGTGCATCAGGTGACAAAAATTTCCATGGAGCAGCAGATTGTATGATTTGGTTGCCGTATTGAGCTGCTTTCATACCTGAGCGTAATGCTTCCTTAAATCGGTGCTTCTTTAGTGAAGAAGTTATTTCAATATGTATTTGCTCTAACTTAGCCTTATGATCGATATTGCCTTCTTGTTTTTCTAAATGCTTGTATGGGCCGTTGTCAGATTGAGGTAATCTTGAACCCAAGGTTAAAATCCTGTGTACGAAGTTTCCGTATGCTGCAATTAATTCTGAGTTAATTTTCTCTACGAAATCAGGCCAGTTAAAGTCTGTGTCATGATTTTCTGGCATGTTGATGCTTAGATAGTACCTTAACGTGTCTGGTTCGAAGCGCTCCAAAAACGATGGCAACCATACTGCGTGTTTTCTGGATTTGGAAAACTGGCCACCTGCTAGCATCAAATACTCCATTGCCGGAACATTGTGTTCCAGAGCAAAATCACCAGGTCCTGGCAAAGCTACCGGAGTGCTGGTATCAAGTCCAGCATTTGCATGATTAAGGCCCATAATCAAAGCAGGCCATATTACTGTATGAAATGGGATATTATCCTTCCCCAAAAAATACAGGTGCCGTGGTTTGGTTCCATTTTCACCAACCTTCCACCATGCTTCCCATGCGTTTTCACCCATAGAATGGCTCGAAGTGACAGCTTCTTGGCTAGACCAAATTTGAGCACATGTAGAGTATCCTTGTACTGCCTCAAACCACACATAGACGCATTTTCCTAGCCATTCATTTCCATCTAGAGGCAATGGGATACCCCAAGTTAAATCTCTTGTCACTGCTCTTGACCTTAACCCCATATCCAACCATTGCTTCGTCATTGCTCGAACATTTGATTTCCAAACCTTGTTTTGACTAATTGCATGTTGTTCAAGAACTTCTTGAAACAAGTCTAGTCGGTAAAAGAAATGGTCTGTATCTCTTACTTCAATAGTAGAATTTGGATTCATTTTCGAACGTGGATTTTTTAATTCAATAGCTTCGTATGTTGAACCACAATCATCGCACTGATCGCCTCTTGCATCATCATATCCACAATTTGGACAAGTTCCTTCTACATATCTATCTGGAAGGAATCTTCCCTCACCTGATTTACTGAGTTCAAAGTATTGTTGAGTTGTTTTTCTCTCAAAAAATCCTGCTTCTAGTAATTTCAGAAAATTATCTTGAACTATTTGCTTATGACGCTCATCACTAGTCCTATTAAACAAAGCACCACCAAAATCTGCACCTCTTGAATCAACTCTTGGCTCCCATGAGCAACCTAGTTTCAATAGTGCGTCAGTATTGATTTGATGGAATTTGTCTACTATATCCTGAGGTTTAACACCTTCTTGCTCTGCTGTGACTGTAATTGGAGTTCCGTGCTCATCGGAGCCGGATACCATTAGAACCCTATTGCCGATAGCTCTTTCAAATCTAGCCTGAAT
>PCAT01000038.1 GCA_002730655.1 Balneola sp. | reverse complement strand
ATAGAGAGCTTAGTGCCCCTAAGCTCTCTTACTATTTGCGTTGTCAGATATTAATACGCCAAAGTATTAAAGCCATGAGTACTACGTTCAAAACGCCGGTCAAAAGTCGCCGAGGACTCTCTTTTTTTATTGGATTTATTGGTGCTTACTTAGTGCCCATTGGACTCAATAACCTCTTAGTAGTAATTGGCCTAAGAGAAACACTCAGTGCAACGAATACCGAGTACATAGCGTATGGTGTGTCAGGTCTATTCTTAGGATATGCCTGTATGTCTATAACGCCAGTTCATCGGGTGCGCATACTATCCTATTTAATTGGAAGTATTCTAGTAATGGATGCCATCGCATTTTTTTCGGGTCGTTTACCCTTGGCTTTTTTAATTGACCGAATGGTTTTCTTAAGCTCATTTAGTATTTCTGGTGCCATAAGCCTATTTCTAAATAAAGAATCGACTATTGAAACGGAAGCAAACGCAGATGGCTAATTAAGCTATAATGAAGCGTAGCTCTTCAATTCGTGAGAGTAACTCTTGCCGATCCATTTGCCTGTAAAGATCTGGTAATAATTTCTTAGAGGTACATTCTAATACAGCCAATAAGGTTTGTAATTCTACCTCTTCAGGATAGGTTGGTGGAATAAAGTTTTGAATGACCTGTTCAAGCATGGCTAGATTTACCGACTCTTTACCATGTGCAACTGCTTCAAATTTAGTCCGTGTCAATACCGCTTCCATGTCGGCACCCGACAAATGGTACGAATCTGATAAAAGTAGCTTCGGTACCACCTCTTCTTCTAATTTAATCTTAGTTTTTTTCGCCATTGCCCTAAAAAGCTCTTCCTTTTCATTGCTATTCTGAGGTGGAAATAAGGCAAGGTGTTCTTCGGCTCTACCCTGCCGTTTCAAATCAATAGGCATTAAATCCGGACGAGCTGTCATTAAAAACCAAATAATTCGGCCCCGATGCTCAGTGTTACTCATAAAACTGGCAATTTGAGAGAATACCCTACTCGATACACCACTATCACCTGAGGCTGAACGATCTCCTAAGTAAGCATCTGCTTCATCAATCATTACCGCTACGGGTGCCATAGCCTCTAGCAGATGTAATATTTTTTCTAGGTTCCCTTCGGTAACACCCTGCCATTGACTTCTAAAGTTTTTTAATTTTACCATTGGAATACCTACGTCCTTAGAGAAGCACTGAACTAAAAAAGTCTTACCAGTACCCACAGGCCCACAAACCAAATACCCCATGGGAAGTACTTCTAGATTACCTTCTTTCAATGCTTTCGCAGTTAATTGTAAGTGCTCCTTTACTAGACGATGTCCTGCTACATCTTTCAATGAGAAGGTAGATTCAACAAATTCCAACAATCCATAGGCTTCGGCCTCGATTAGTTCTTTTTTTGTTTGGGTAATCGTATCAAGATTCAATGGCTCTTTATTTTCTTTTGCATTGAAATAAAGCGATTGCAGCTGAAGTATTGTCAAGCCAGCTGTTTGTTGGGCCAGAACATGAATAGGCAGCTCAAAAACCTTGGCGTACTCATCTACAGGTATTTTTGATTCCAAATACCTGCGCCGTGCAGATGCGTCCGGATGTGGTATGGAAATTTCAAAAATATAAGGATGCTGAATTAATGTGCGATTTAAATCATTTAAGTTCTCTGTAAGAATTATATGAGTAAAATCTCCTCCTAACAGAACAGGGTCTTGAGCCCAACGAGTTATGTATACTAAGGCATTCCTATCCTCTACGCCCGTAGATCCCGCATCATTCATAGGAACGATCGTTTCTGCATGCTCTAGAATAAGCGCTACACTTTTATTTTGCCCCAATCGTAACCTAAAGTAAGACTCCAGTATGGAAAAGATTCGAACTGGATCTTTGGGTAACGAAGTAGCATAGGTCGTGCCTAATAGTGAGTCGCGTGCTTTTAGTGCTTGTTCAAAATCTTCCCTGGACGCTTTATCTCTAAAATACACTCCAGAAGCACGGTTATAAAAAAGAACGATATCTCGTGCGCCAAAGAATTCATCAGCTAAAAATTCATGTAGACGCATAAATTCGTACACCGATTCGTCAGATTTAATGGAAACTAAATCATGCACATTGCCATGAAGGAGAAAGGTATTTAAGGTTCTACTTAAATACCTTTTTGCACATTCTTGTGACCAATTTGGATAGTGTGTAATCATGAACTATGATACCTATAGATAAATCTGAGATGTAAAATATGTCTTAATTTCAATCAAGATCTAAAACAACCATTTTTACGGTCTCAATTCTACTTTGTGTCGCTTTACTGATAATGAATCTAAATTCCTTGATAATAAACTCTTCATTCACTCGTGGAATTCGACCTAAATGGTTGATTATATATCCCGCAACAGTGTCGTACTCATTTGGTTCTTCAGGAATATTTACTTCCTCAAATTTTTGATTGAGTTCTTCTATCTCCACATTTCCACTGACAATGTATGTATGCTCAGCAATGCGTTTCATGATTTCATCTTCCACATCATGTTCGTCTTGAATATCTCCAACTAGTTCTTCTAGCACATCTTCTATGGTAACCATCCCAGCAGTTCCACCATATTCATCAAGTACTATAGCTACTGATAAGTTTTCCTGTCTAAATTCTGCCAACAAATTTTTTGACCTCTTTGTATAGGGTACTAGTTTAATCGGACGTAATATTTCTTGTATGGTTTTTGGGTTGTTAAATAAATCATAGGCATATACCACCCCAATCACGTCATCAATGGATTCATTATATACGGGTAGCTTTGAGTGACCCGAACTTATAAATAGCTGACTTACCTCAACTATTGAGGTCTTTTTTTCTACGGCTTCTATTTCAATTCTTGGAACCATACTGTCTTTTACTTTTTTATTAGACAACTCGAGTACATTATGCAATATCTCTGAATCATCCTGATCCAAGTCTCCATTTCCTCCGCTATCCCGAAGTTCTTGGACAATCCGTTCGACATCTTGTCGCCGATATATTAAAGAGGTACTCTCTGACTCATTAGAAATTAAGGATATTATTTGGCGTGAAGCTCCATCGGCAATAATGATTAATGGCCGCAACGCAACATGTAACATTCGAAGAGGTAAAGCTATAAAGTTTATGAGGTAATCTGCCTGTGCTCTAAATATGGCTTTTGGTAATATTTCACCAAAAATCATGACCAAAATAGAGGCTAGAACCGTCTGTAAGCTCAGAACCATGAGCTCACTTGGAAGTTCCCCAATGTAATCGAGATATATCTGAGTGATTGGTTCTGCTAAGAATATGGCCATCAAAGTAGCATAGACCACATTGACAATATTATTTCCCACCAATGTTGTAGTCAGAAAGGTTTCTGGCCTATTTTTAAAAAAATCAATTGCTTTTGCAACCAAATTAGTTCGTCGCGAAACTACTTCTAGTTTAAGCTTGTTAGCGGAAACAAAGGCAATTTCAGAACCTGAAAAAAACCCACTTAATACCAAAGTTCCAAGGATTAGAAGCCACTCATTCATTTCGCGGGCCCATTAAATGTGTTGTTTATAGGTAATCTACTCGATGGAGGTTCGTCGTTCATTAATTAAATATTTATTCTCATTTATTCTGAAACCCAGGCTTTCTTTTTTCTATGAAGGCATTAACACCTTCCTCGAAGTCATGGGTTTCGAAAAGCTTAGCGAACAGCTCGGCTTCTTTCTCAAAAAATTCCGGTGAATACGAGCTTTGTTGAGACTTCATGGCAAAAATAATACTTTTTACGGCTAAAGGTGCCATAGAACATAATGGGGCAATCCATTTTTTCGCTTGATCCAATATGTCTTCGTTTTCGTTATCTAATATAGCATTAAATATCCCTACATCTATCCCTTTATATGCAGAAACTGTTTTAGCTGTAGTCATCCATTCCATTGCTTTGGCATAACCAATTAATTGCGGCAGACGAACGGTTCCACCAAAGCCAGGAATCAAGCCCAACTTAACCTCTGGAAACCCTATGATGGCATTTGGTGCCGCTAGTCTGAAGTCGCAAGCAATTGCTAATTCAGCACCGCCTCCCAATGCATAACCCTGGATAAGCGCCACAGTAGGTACAGGCAGCTGTTCTATCTGTTCAAAAATTCGCTGCCCTCTACTAGATATACTCTGTGCCTCTCCTTTTACTTTTCCTTTAAATTCTTTAATATCGGCACCCGCTACAAACGCCTTATCCCCTGCCCCCTGTAATATAATGCAACGGATTAAGTTAGTTGACTGCTCCAACTCTGAACGAATTTTGGTCGACCATACATCTAACTCCTTAAGTAGATCTGTATTTAGTGCATTTAAAACCTCTGGTCTATTAATAGTTAAAACTGCTATATTCCCCTGTACTTCCCAAATAAGATGCTCAAATGATTCTTGCATTATTGCCTCATTTCCATCCTGCCTGAGCTATATGAGTTTGCTAAACTGGTTGACTCAAAAGTACCACTAGTGCCCGATTCTTTTTTTAAAGTAGTATGACCTGAAAAATTCATATTTTAGAATATTTTTTATTGAATTCAGTTTCATTTATTCTGGCTTTTTTTTGTTCAATTTGCATAAGCAACTCATCAAGTTGAGCTTCTGAATAATATTCTTGAGGTTGACCCTCATATGTCTCTAAGTCCATTGCATCTAGTAATTCTGCTGTTTCATCCACATTCGTCAATAAGTTGTCCAACTGAAATCCAATTTCTTCGGGTTTATTCATGGTCATTGATTGCTCATATATGTATCTAATAGCGTCTTCAATTGTTTCTAAATGAGTCTCGCACATAGCAAATTTTTCTTCGACCGCGGAGAATTTTTGAAGCCGCTTCTGCAAAATAGTAATGCGTCTGGTTTTTGAATCTTTAAGTTTTCCAGGTTCCAGCGTTTTGATATGATTGATTAATTGTACTAATTCTGACTCAATTTGCTTCTCTACTTTTACATTCAAGAAGACCGTGTACCGTCGAATTAAATCTAAAAGATTTAAATGATTGGTCAATAAAGTATCTAACTTTTTTAATATAGTATTTAGCAATCCCTGCGAGGTATAAGGAAGTTTATCAAAATTTTCAGCAATGAGCTTAGTCAGATGTTTTGATACTAAAAAACGCTTTTGAGAGGCTTGATCAAGTGATTGGAAAATAGCCTTATTGTTATTGGTATGATAACGCTCTTGTATTTTTTTGAACTCAATTTTTCTTCGTACTTCAGGTAATTTTGTGGCAATCCCTAAATACATAAGTTCGGCCCCCATAAGCCCAGACAATAGAGATATTCCAAGATCTGGAAAACTGGTGCTTAGTGCTACCGAACTAGCTCCCCCTACTACAAGTGCGATTAAATTGTAAGGATGCTTAAAAACTTCCCGGGTAAAATTAATTGAGCCATCAGTATACATTTTTCCTACTTCTTACCTATTGTTTTAATAGTATTTATAGCTCTTTCTCTTTCGTTTATTTCCTCGCTGATCAATCCCATTTGGTTTTTAATAATTTCAAGGCTCTCTTTTGCCTTCAAATTCCTAATGGTACTATCCTGCTGGTTTTCACTTACTTTATCTAGCTTTGAATCAGCTATAGAAAAATTTGACGGTGCTTGCGAATTAATTTCATCGAATGTAAGTCTTAAACGTGATAAAGAGGCTTCTACACTTTGAAGTGCACGAGTTATTTTAGTACTTCGAACCGCATTTTTGTGCTCAGTTTTAAGAGCTTTAATTTCAGCATAATGCTGTTTCCAAACGTTTTTTAACACTTCGAGCTCGTTATATTTCGTTTCTTTAGGCAAATAAACTAGTTTTTTGAACCAATAGATTTTTTTGTTGTCGTTACTTGCTGGGTCGAGTCACTACTTTCTTCCTCCGAAGATTCACTACTAAGACTATTCTGCTGGGTTAATTTGTCCTGATCAGCTGTTTCACTGGCTAAACTTTTTTTTGTCTTTACACCTTCAGAATTCATTTCTAATTTAAACTGTTCTACCAACTCATGCGCCCGTAATTTTTCAGCATTCGCTTCTATTTCCATTGTTTGAGTATCAAGACTCTCAAGGGCAACTTCCATTCTCGCTTCATTTTTGGCTGATTCTTCGTTGAGCCGATTAATCATCTCATCATGTGTTTGGTCTATTCCCCCCACCTCAAACTGCTCTAAGGTATCAGCTATTTTCGCCTGCCATTCCGAGCGTTCACTTGCTCTGAGGACTTCTTTTGCTTCTTCAATTTTACGGTCTTTTTCACGCATGAATACCTCTTTAACCTTCAAGGCTTTTTCATAAGCTTTCTCAGCGAATTCCAACTGATTCTTGGTTATGATAAGGTCTGCCTGTGCCTTTTCTAATTGTAAAGCATACCCTTCAGCTATATCGTCCCGGTTAGCTTGAATGGCTGTTTTAATTTTTCTAGTAAGATCTTGCAATCTTTGATTTCCCCTGCTAGCCTCTTTTTTAAGCATGATTAAATTTGCTTTGACCGTAGCTATATTCTCATTCATTTGAGGGATCTGGTCATTTAGTTCACGAATATTTTGCTCTAGAATCAATTTTGGATTTTCCATAGAGCTTACTACGCCCCCGAACAGAGATTTGATTGCACGAATAAAACGTTGAAACATAGGTTTTGGAGTATTTAGTTAATTGGTTATGACTTTTAGTACTTGTTATAATGTATTAAAATTACGGATAAACTCAGTCAAGAATACACTCTTAGACCGTTTTCATCTAATATATGAGAAATCAGTGGTTCCGGTTCTGCCTGTGAGGTTCCCCATTCTATTGAAGAAAAAGCATAGCGTTCAAGTTCGCCAACATCCAAGTCTTTATTCGTGTGTAGTGTCATTAAAGTTTCACCCTTTTTAACGTATTCTCCAAGCTTTTTTTCGAGTATAATACCCGCTAATGGATCTATTTTATGTTCTTTTTGTAGCCTACCTGCACCCAATCGTACACTTAAGGTACCCAGCTGATAGGCGTCTAAACGTGTTATATAACCTTGGTTTCTACTCTTTATAGTATAAAAATGTTTGGGTATTCCTCTAGAGTTTGGATTATCTATATAATTCAAATCACCACCTTGTGCCTGAACTATATCTCTGAATTTTTGAAAAGCTTTTCCGGATGAAATAGCATTTTTTGCCTCTTTGATACCTGCTTCAATCGATGCAACCGTCCCAGCAAGATATAACATGGCTCCCGATAGAAGAGTACTTTGGTATATAGTGTCTGAAGGTCCATTTCCTTTTAGTACGTCAATAGATTCTAGTACTTCTAACCAATTCCCAATAGCTGCCCCAGTTGGAGTCTCCATACTTGTGATAAAAGCAATGATAGGTTTGTTAAAGCTCTGCCCTATTTCCACCAATCTTTGTGCAAGTTCAATAGCATGGGTTTGTGTTTTCATAAATGCCCCTGAGCCATATTTCACATCCAGCACCAAGGCATCTATTCCCTCTGCTAATTTTTTACTCATGATGCTACCAGCGATCAATGGAACAGATTCAACAGTAGCCGTTACATCACGCAAAGCATACATCTTCTTATCTGCTGGAGCCATTTCAATGGTTTGACCCATAAGAACAAGACCGTGCTCTTTTACTATTTCAATATACTTTTCTAGAGAAAGATCAACAGTAAAACCAGGTATAGACTCTAGCTTATCCAAGGTTCCTCCAGTGTGCCCTAAGCCCCTGCCCGATACCATCGGAACACTGACCCCTAAGCTAGCTACAATAGGCGCAATGATAAGGGATAATTTATCCCCTACACCCCCAGTAGAATGTTTATCCACTTTAACACCTGGAATATGTGTCAAATCCAATATACTACCAGAGCTTAGCATTGCATGTGTAAGT
>PCAT01000037.1 GCA_002730655.1 Balneola sp. | reverse complement strand
TGCCAATACTGTCATACTTCTGTGTGGGATTCCAAACAAGCTAATGTGCCTCCAACCCAAACCTGTATGAATTGCCACAATCAAATTTTAACTAACAGCGAAAAACTAGCGCCCATACGTGAAAGTTGGGAAACGGGTAAAGCTGTGGAGTGGGTACGTGTACACAACTTGGCAGACTATGCTTATTTCAACCATGCAGCTCACGTAAACGTTGGAGTAGCCTGTGAGAGTTGCCATGGCCGTATTGATAAGATGGAGGTAGTCTACCAAGCTGAACCATTAAGTATGAGCTGGTGTATGGAATGCCATAGACAGCCGGAAAAGTATTTACGACCAATAGAAGAAGTAACCACCATGGGATACGAAGTTAAAGACCAACTTCTCTTAGGTGCGGAATTGGTAAAGAAAAACAATGTAAGTCCCCCGCAATACTGCCAGGGTTGCCATTATTAAAAATTCAAATGCATAAATTAAAAATAAACCGTTTGTTCTGGATTAGACATAACCAAAATTTAGAGATAAATATCTTTCTGTTATGAGCGAATTACCTAAAGAAGTTAAGCAAAAGACCTATTGGAAAAGTCTTAATGAATTAGCTCAAAACAATGAGTATAAAAATTTTGTTGAGCGAGAATTTCCGGAAAATGCCACAGAACTGAATGATGATGTTTCTAGAAAAGGATTCCTTCGTATTATGGGTGCGTCCATTGCATTAGCAGGATTTGCTGCATGCAGACGTCCCGTTCAAAAAATTCTTCCCTACTCACAGCAACCAGAAGACATTGTGCCTGGTATACCACTTTTTTATGCAACCTCAATGCCATTTCATGGAAATCTAGTAGGTCTAGTGGTTGAAAATCACGAGGGGCGTCCAACTAAAATTGAAGGTAATGAACTACATCCAGGGAGTTACGGAAATACTAATGCTTTCCACCAAGCAACTATTTTAGAATTATATGATCCGGACCGTTCACGCCGCCCAGATCGCAACGGAAATAAATCATCTGTTCGTCAATTTATTGAATTTGCTAGTAATTTTTTTGCTGACAAAGAAAAAAATATTGTCATAATAAGTGAAGCTAATTCTGGAATCTCTTACAATAATCTAAAAGAAAAGTTTTTAACAGAATTTCCAAATTCAAAGTGGTTTACTTATGAAACCTTTAGTGAAGAAAATATACTTGAAGGGAATAAGCTTGTTTTTGATCAACGTCTAAGAACACACTATGATTATTCTAAAGCTGATATTATTTTATCACTGGACGATGACATACTCTCAGTAACGCATCCAAATAATGTAGAATATGCAAAGCAAATTGTCAGTCGTAGAAAGGTTCTAAGTCCAAATGACTCAATGAATCGAATCTATAGTGTTGAAAATGGTTTTTCTGTTACTGGATCATTTGCTGACCACCGTCTACGCATAAAAGCTAGTGAAGTGCATGCTTTTGCTGATGCTTTAGCTGCATCTCTGTCGACGCGTATAGCTGGTCTTTCTGAGTATGCAGAAGTTACTAACAAATTTACAGATACTGCATTCCTAACGGCAGTTTCAAATGATTTGGCTGAAACAGCTGGACGTTCTGCCGTATCTATTGGATGGGATCATACACCTGAAGTCCATGCTACTGTCGCAGCGATTAACTTTGCACTCCAAAATGTCGGACAGACAGTACAATATATTAAAGTTCCCCATTTAGGTGACTTAGATCAAAATTCAGCCTTGGCCGACACATTTACTAGCATGAAGGCTGGCGCAGTAGATGTTGCAATCATAATTGGCTGTAATCCAATACTTACTGCACCTTCGGATTGGGATGTAGAAAATGCACTATCATCGGTTGAAGAGGTGATTCACCTATCCACCTACAAAGATGAAACGAGCAAAAAAGCCAATTGGCATCTTTCGCGTGCTCATTTCTTAGAAGCATGGGGGGATGGATATTCCTTCGGAGGTGCACGATCGGTTATTCAGCCGCAAATTCAACCACTTCATGACAGTATGAGTGAAATTGAATTGCTTAATCTCATAGCTAACCAAAGCTACACCGCTGGATATGATTTGGTACAAAATACATTTAAAGATATCTATAAAACCGATTTCGAAAAAAAATGGATTACGCTCCTTCATGATGGTGTTGATCAAGCAGATATAACCACTAGAACCAAAACTGTAAAACAAAATGGATTCCCAAATAGTGGACTATACAATACCTCCGACATGACAAAAGTGATTAAGGATTTTGCAACAATTGATGTTGATTTTAAAAACAACGTTGGCCCCAATTCAACTAATGTACCAGATGGTATTGAGCTTGTTATTAAACCAGACTCATCAATATATGATGGTCGCTATGCAAATAATGGTTGGTTGCAAGAACTTCCTGATTGTATGACTAAAATTACTTGGGATAATGTTGCTCTAATGAGCCCTAATACTGCAAGAAAGCTCAAATTAAAAAATGAAGACGAAATTAAAATCACTGCTGATAATGGAGCTGAAATTACTATCGCAACTTGGATACAACCTGGGCAAGCAGATGATTCAATTACTTTAAATACCGGATATGGTAGAGAAAAGATTGGCCGTGTAGCTGATTTTGACGAGGAACAAATGGCCGGTGGAAAAAATGTCTTCCCTTTACGTTATAGATTAAACTCTACGATAAAAGTATCAGATATCAAATCAACTGGAAATAAATATCCAATTTCTTGTGTACAGGATCATCATAGCCTTGAAGGACGTGATATGTATCGACAGGCTACAATAGAAGAGTATAAAGATAACCGTGATTATGCTTCATTTGCATATGTACATAAATATGGTGTCCCAGGTATGAAAGAGGCAGGGGAACTAGGTGAAAATGAACCAATTTCTCTCTTTGATGAGCAAACATATCCTGACTATGAACCTCAATGGGGAATGACTTTTGATTTAAATTCTTGCTTTGGTTGCGGAGTATGCATTATTGCCTGTCAAAGCGAAAATAATATACCAGTTATTGGTAAAAAGGAAGTGGGACGTGGCCGTGAGATGCACTGGTTGAGAGGCGATAGATATTATATAGGCGACGAAAATAATCCACAAGCGGTGCACCAGCCTGTGGCTTGTATGCATTGTGAACTAGCACCATGCGAAAATGTATGTCCTGTTGCTGCAACTGTGCATAGTAATGATGGAATGAATCAGATGACCTATAACCGGTGTATAGGAACAAGATATTGTGCAAATAACTGTCCTTTCAAAGTGAGACGTTTTAATTTCTTTAATTATCCCAAAGAATATTTAACATCAGGCGAGGATCCAGATATTATACAAATGGCAATGAACCCCGAAGTAACAGTGCGGTTTCGTGGTGTCATGGAAAAATGCAGTTATTGTGTACAAAGAGTTAATAGAGCTAAAATTGACTCAAAAATTAATACTGGATCTGTGAAACCTGCAGATGGATCAGTATTGACGGCGTGTCAACAAGCATGTCCCGCAGATGCTATTTATTTTGGTGATATTACCGATGAGAGTGCAACTGTTACAAAAATAAAACGAAATGAGCGGAACTATCAAATGCTGGAGGAGTTAAATGTTAGGCCTCGGACGTCATATTTAGCTAAATTAACCAATCCAAACCCAGCTCTATCTAATTTGTCTAAAAATAAAAAAATCAATGAACATAACACCCTTTAACTAACCAAATGAGTAAATATGAATACATAGCTGAAGCAAAATTAGTCAAAGGTAATCACGATTTTGCGAGCATAACACATTTAGTAACAGATGTCAATCTGAGACCGACACCAGTAATGTGGTACTTATTGATGTTGCCTGCAAATGGATTATTACTGTTACTTTTAGGATGTATTGGATATCTCTTTTGGGAAGGTACAGGTATCTGGGGTTTGACAAATCCTGTTGGTTGGGGGTGGGCCATCATAAATTTTGTTTGGTGGGTTGGTATAGGTCATGCGGGCACTCTAATTTCAGCAATTTTATTTCTCTTTAGGCAAGATTGGAGAACTGCAATAAATAGATTTGCAGAAGCTATGACTATATTTGCAGTGATGTGTGCGTTGATATTTCCAGCTATTCATGTCGGCCGTATATGGGTAATATATTGGGTATTTCCCATACCAAATCAGATGGTAATGTGGCCAAATTTCAATTCTCCTCTTCTTTGGGATGTTTTTGCTGTCTCAACGTACTTTACCGTTTCTCTTTTATTCTGGTATGTCGGTTTAGTTCCTGATTTAGCTACACTAAGAGATAAAGCTACAGACAAAATACGACAGATAGGTTATGGGCTATTTTCATTGGGTTGGAATGGTTCCAGCCGTCACTGGTGGAATTATGAAAAAGCATATATGATCTTAGCAGGTTTAGCTACACCATTAGTATTATCTGTGCACACTATTGTATCATTTGATTTTGCTGTGTCTGTAATACCAGGTTGGCATACCACTATATTTCCCCCATATTTTGTGGCAGGGGCGATCTTCTCAGGATTCGCTATGGTTCTCACTCTAATGATAATTACTAGAGAAATTTATGGTATGAAAGACATTATGACTGATGACCATATGGAGAAAATGAACATCATCATTATGGTGACTGGTTCAATGGTTGGTTTTGCTTATATGATGGAATTTTTTATTGCCTGGTACAGTGGCGTTGAGTATGAAAAAGCTATTTTTATTTTGCGTGCCACTGGTCCATATGCATGGGCTTACTGGATTATGATGGGCTGTAATGTTATTTCTCCACAATTTTTCTGGAGTAAAAAACTTCGTACAAATGTAAAGTTTACTTTTTTTATATCAATTGTAGTTAATATTGGAATGTGGTTTGAGAGGTTTGTTATAACCGTAACTTCACTTGCATCAGATTATCTACCCTCGTCTTGGGACTACTATTCACCGACTATCTGGGACGTACTTACCTACGTGGGAACATTTGGTCTCTTTGGAACGATGTTCCTTTTATTCCTACGGTTTCTACCTATGATAGCTATCGCAGAAATAAAAGCTGTAATGCCTCAGGCCGACCCTCATAATTACGACAGTAACAATAAGTATATACCACCAAAAGAAAAAATACCCAGTTATGTTAAAATCATAAATCCAGCAGATAAAAAAACTTTAGATCAAGACAATGAAAAGGTTATGAAAAAAGATGATCTAAATAGTAAGGCTTTAGAGCCAGTTTTTTTTGTTAAACCCAAGAATGCCTAATAGGTACAGATTATGTCAATAAAACAAAAAAATTTATATGGGATTTTAGCTGAATTTAATAACCCAAAAGAGCTAATTAATATTTCAAAAGAGGTAGTTAAATTAGGATATGATAAATTTGACACATACAGTCCTTTTCCTATTCATGGCATAGATAAAGCTATGAAATTGAAGAAATCTAAATTAGGTTGGATTGTTTTTGGTCACGGTATTTTAGGTTTTAGTGGTGCCTTGGCAATGATGTATTTCATGTCAGTCATTGACTACCCTTTAAACATTGGTGGCAAACCTTTTTTTAACGTGCCAGCATGGGTACCTGTGACCTTTGAATTAACCATTCTTCTCTCAGCATTTGGTGCAGTATTTGGAATGTTCTTTTTAAATGGATTACCGCGATTCAATCACCCTTTATTTAATATTGAACGATTTAAAAATTCTACTGATGACAAATTTTTTATTTGTATTGAGGCAAGTGATAGTAAGTTCCATACAGATATAGTTACAGATTTATTCAAAAATGCAGGTGCTTCATACATCGAGGAAGTATATGAATAAGGCAATTCATTACATTAAATTTAATTTTCTTCTATTTTTATTGATTAGTCTATCATTATTAGGATGTCGCGGAATGAAGTCTGAAAAAACACCTATACATCCTAATCTTAATATGGATCAACAAGATCGTAAAGAAGCACAAGAAATAAATAAATTTTTTGATGATAAACGCTCAATGCGAATACCAGTAGCCGGCACCGTTGCTAGAGGATTAAGCCGTCTTGACAAAAACTACTACGAAGGTGTTGAAAATAATGGTGAATGGGTGGCGAAAATACCGATTGATCTGACTAAGTCTTTTGTATACAGGGGTAAAGAAAGATATGAAATATATTGCACACCATGCCACGGAAATGCAGGTGATGGACAGGGAATAATTATGACAGGTAGATATGGTTACGTTCCTGCCCCAACCTTTCATCAAGACCGTCTACGCGAGGCTCCAGACGGAGAAATTTATTCAGCTATTTATAACGGGGTACGTAACATGCCTTCTTACCGCCACCAAGTACCAGTTAAGGACCGCTGGGCTATCGTGGCTTATATACGCGCATTACAAGCATCTCAGAGTGCCACCCGGGAAGATCTTATTGCTGCTGGGGTTGATGTGGAAAGCCTAGAAGCTGAATTTGAGGCTGAACAAGAAGCTATTGCAGAAGCCAGAGCCGCAAAAGAAGCAACCCAAGGCGAGATCATAGCAACGGTAGAAAGAGGAATGGAGGTATCTACGATGTATGCCTGCCAAACCTGTCACTCTTCGGATGGGACAGCGATTATTGGACCCTCTTGGAAGAACTTATACGGAAGCGAAGGATTGGTAACCACCGAAGATGGAGAAACGATTACCGTTGTCAAAGAAGATGAATACCTCATCGAATCCATTGTGAATCCTTACGCAAAAATTGTAGACGGTTATGATCCACTCATGGCCGACGCATACGGCGGACTGTCACAAAGCGATTTACAATCTTTGGTCGAATACATTAAAAGTTTAAGTGATAATTAAGAGATCAAACTACCCATGAGTCATCAACCCACGATTACCGACAATCTCCAGTTTTCTGCCGACTCTAAACTGCCCCAAATACTTTTTGGTGTAGGGGGTGCCGGATTACTTGTCAGCGCATATGGCTATTTTACCAATGCAGATCAGTTCTTCTTTTCCTATTTGGTGAGCTTCACCTTTTTTACAGGAATTGCCCTAGCATCGGTCTTTATGGTCATGTTTCATCATATTACCAAATCTAAATGGGGCGTAGTTATTCGCAGAATTCCAGAGACTTTTGGTGCAACCCTTTGGATTTGGGCTCTATTTGCCATCCCTGTGCTTCTCGGTATCCACAATCTGTATCACTGGAGCCATGAAGACGCTGTAGCCGCCGATAAAATTCTAAAAGGAAAGTCTGCCTATCTAAATACACCTTTCTTTATCATTCGTCAAATTATCTACTTTGTTATATGGGGCTATGTCGGACATAAACTGTACAAAGCCTCGATTGACATGGACAAAACCGGCGATTGGGGTATTACTTCCTTTATGAGAAAAGTAAGTGCTCCTGCTATTCCACTCTTTGGTCTTAGCGTTGCCTTTGCTTCTTTTGACTGGTTAATGTCGCTCGATCCACACTGGTTCTCCACCATGTTTGGGGTGTACTTTTTTGCCATTTCCTTCCAATCTTTCTGGGCAGTGATGATTCTGATGGTCTTTTTCTTGCAACGCAATGGCTATCTAAACAATACCATAGGTCAAGCCCACATTTATGATATGGGCGCGTGGCTATTTGCATTTACTGTTTTTTACGCTTACATAGCATTCGCTCAATTCTTACTAATTTACTATGCCAATCTTCCAGAAGAAACACTATGGTTTTACCACAGATTAGAAGGAAGTTGGAAATTTATCGCATATGGGCTATTACTACTTCGCTTTGCTCTACCTTTCTTAGTGCTGCTAAATCGCGAGCAAAAGCACCGCCGTAACATATTAGCCTACGTGAGTGTACTTGTAGTGATTATGCACTTTTTAGAAATTTATTGGATTGCCATGCCTACGCTAAGCGCGCATGGTATCCACTTTAGCTGGATTGATCTCAGCACCTTTCTCGGATTGGGCGGCATCTTTTTTGGCCTGTTCTTCCGTCAATTCAAACAAAACAGTATGATTCCAGAAAAAGACCCTAAGTTGGGTGCTTGCCTGGAAAAAAGCTACCATCAGTAATCTTATATAGAACCTATCATGTCTGCTGACCATCACAAATTTTCTCGAGCTACCGTATCGATCAACGACAAAAACGATGCTTCTATAGAAACCTCCGATCAGGAATTAGCCAATGCTATTACCCTTGGTGTCAATGACGACATCATGGATTTCAAAAAACTTATATATTGGTCTGGACTTGGAGTGGGTATCGTGGCTACGGTTGTGATCATTTGGATTTTTGCTTCACAAATGTTCTTTGAGCAGTCCAAGGCCAACGCAACCGCAACCAGCACTTACTATTCTATTGATAAACTAACCGAAGACGCAAATAATCATATACAATCGTATGGAGTATTGAACGCCGAAGACGGAGTCTATCACATGCCCATTGATGCGGCTATAGAGAAGATCGCAACTGACGAGTGAGCACATCGCTTACTCACCATCCTATAATGGAGACACAAATTTTGTAATACGTTCATGAGACATTGTTCTATGAAGTACTTTTTACACGCATTGCCAAAGTCTTTTATTCTTGGAACTTTTCTACTGTTCGGACTTTCAGCTCAGGCAATCTTGCTCGCTCAAAGCAGCCATAACCGAATTTACTCCAGTTCAACCAACAATAATGCAGTCAATTCCAACTCGAAACCTGCATTTATACAAGACATAGGTATTAACGAAAAGCTTGGAACGCGCATCCCCGCCGGATTAAACTTTGCTAACGCCAATGGGGACTCCGTCCAACTGGTTGATCTACTCTCCTCCGGAAAGCCCGTTATC
The DNA here is from genome assembly GCA_002730655.1 of Balneola sp. Lineage (GTDB taxonomy): Bacteria > Bacteroidota > Rhodothermia > Balneolales > Balneolaceae > UBA1275. The sequence continues at coordinate 5,605 of PCAT01000037.1, read as the reverse complement.
CTAAATCCCCTGTACTACGAATGCCCCGTACTTTGTGGACTGGTCATAGACGGACTTTTCGACGCCATACAAAACCTGGCCTGGCAACCAGGAAAAGAATTTGACATTATCTCGGTGAGTATTGACCCCACTGAAACCGACACCTTAGCCACACGTGTAAAACAGAACTATATCGAAAACGGAAACTGGGGTGCTACTAAAGGTTCTGAGCAACATGCCACCACCATTGTGCAAGTTAACGAAGGATGGTCCTTTCTGACAGGAAAACAAACGGCTATTGACTCCCTTATTTCCACTGTAGGATTTGGCGTGGTACCGATTCCAGGAACAAAAGACTTTGCACATAGCGCAGCTATTATCCTACTAAGCCCAGATGGCACGATTACACGATACCTTTATGGGTTGCGATTTAACGAATTCGATTTGCGCACTGCTATATTAGAGGCTTCAAAAGGTACTGTTGGAAACACCATAGACAAGCTGATTATGTACTGCTATCAGTATGACCCAAATTCTAATTCCTATGCACCCATGGCCAAGCGAATTATGAGCCTTGGAGGTTTGGCTACACTCATTTTTCTTGGTATCTTGTTAGGGTATTATTGGCTGCGTGAATCGCGCAAAAATTCACTCAATTACTAATCAAATAAACATCTAGGTTCTTTCTATGGGAAGACTTTTCGATTTTATGCTCCCGGAAAACAAGTCGCCACTAACCGCCGACTCCACCGACGGGCTGTTTCACTTTATTAACGAGGCCAGTTTAGTCCTCTTCTTGGGCGTTGTACTCGCGATGATTTACTTTGCGATTCGCTATAAGCGCAAGTCTGAAGACGATAAAACACCTGTGATTACACACAACAACACCTTGGAAATTACCTGGTCGGTTATTCCTCTGCTGATCACCTTTGTCGTGTTCGGATGGGGCTATTCTGGGTGGTTAAACCTAAAAACTGTACCCGATGATGCCTATGAAATTCATGTGACCGGGTTCAAGTGGAACTGGAGCGTGAATTACGAAAATGGTGCGCAGACCATCAATGAAATTCATGTACCAAAAGGAACTCCAATAAAATTGGTTATGCAGTCACGCGATGTACTGCATTCCTTTTTTGTGCCTGAGTACCGCGTGAAACATGACGTACTCCCCAATCGCTACACCTACGTTTGGTTTCAAGCAGAAGAAGCGGGTGAATCTCAGGTATTTTGTACCGAGTATTGCGGAACCAGCCACTCCAATATGTTAGCCAAAGTTATTGTACATGAACCTGATGATTTTAAGACCTGGTTAGACGAAAATGGAGGTACTCCTAGTGGATCTCCCGTAGAACAAGGCGAAAAATTGGTTTCTCTTCAAGGCTGCCAGACCTGCCATTCCGTTGATGGTTCAGATCTCATTGGTCCTAGCTTCAAAGGTATTTGGGGACGCGACCGTAACCTTGCCGATGGAAGCAGCGTTACCGTAGACGAAAACTACATCCGCGAATCTATTTTATATCCTGGCGAAAAAATTGCCGAAGGATATCAAAATGTTATGACTCCTTATGAGGGGCGCATTAGCGACGAGGAGATCACGAATATAATTGAATATTTAAAAACTATTGACTAATCGTATGGCAAACGTATCAACATCTGCGAATAGCGCAGCGTCGACCCCCATGAAGTTAAAGGTAAAACAATTCCAGCCGGCACAGACGCCAACCAACACCTACTTGACTGACGAAAAAGGGGTTTGGGCATGGTTAACGACAGTGGATCACAAAAAAATTGGGCTCATGTACCTTGGTTCGGTTGCCTTCTTCTTCGCGTTGGCTGGTTTCTTGGCCATTGCGCTACGGACGGAGCTTTGGACGCCTGCAAAAACTTTTATTGAGGCTGACACCTACAATCAGCTCTTTACTCTTCACGGGGCTATGATGGTATTCTTTGTACTGGTACCTTCCATCCCTGCCGCCTTAGGTAACTTTATCTTACCCATGCAACTTGGAGCCAAGGATGTGGCCTTCCCACGATTGAACTTAGCCAGTTTCTATATTTATGTATTTGGGGCAATCTTTACCTTTTTATCTTTAGCCAATAATGGTTTTGATACTGGATGGACCTTTTATACTCCGTACAGTTCGGATACTAACTCTGCTGGTATTATATGGGTAACCCTTGGGGTATTTATTTTGGGTTTCTCCTCCATTCTAACGGGAACCAACTTCATTACCACCATTCACAAATTACGTGCCCCAGGTATTTCTTGGGACCGTTTGCCGCTAAATGTGTGGGCACTTTATGCAACCTCCATTATTCAGGTTTTAGCAACCCCAGTATTGGCCATTACTATCTTACTTCTAGCCATGGAGAATATTCTAGATATCGGCATCTTTGATCCTGCACTCGGAGGAGATCCGGTCCTTTACCAGCATTTCTTCTGGTTTTACTCGCACCCTGCGGTTTACATTATGATTGTACCTGGTTTCGGGATTATCTCTGAAGTCATTACCACCTTTTCAAAAAAAACAATTTTTGGGTACTGGGCCATTGCTCTTTCTTCTCTGGCCATTGCTTTCATTGGCTTCTTGGTTTGGGGACACCACATGTTTACCTCTGGTCAGAGTGCGGTGGCCACGACGATTTTTTCTTTCCTCACCTTCTTGGTAGGTATTCCAACAGGTATTAAGATTTTCAACTGGGTAGCCACACTTTATCGAGGCTCTATCTCCATGAAAACCCCAATGTTATACGTATTCATCTTTATCTTCTTATTTTCAATCGGTGGGTTCACCGGAATTATGCTTGGCGCACTATCCGTGGACATTCACTTACACGACACCTATTATGTAGTTGCGCATTTCCACTATGTGATGATGGGAGGTACTCTCATTGCCCTGCTAGCTGGCCTGCATTACTGGTGGCCAAAAATGACTGGTAAAATGTATAATGAGCCCTTAGCTAAAATTGCTGCTGGGTTTATCTTTATTGGCTTTAACGTGACCTTCCTTCCTCAGTTTATTATGGGAGCCCAAGGGATGCCAAGACGCTACTACAACTACATCGATCAATTTACCCCTTTCCACCAGACATCCACCATTGGCTCATACATCTTGGCACTGGGCTTTCTTATCATTCTTTATTACTTAGCTCACTCTCTGTTTAAAGGAAAAAAAGCAGGACCAAATCCATGGAACTCACGTGGACTCGAATGGCAAAGTACTTCTCCCCCGGATTTCCACAATTTTTCTCATACGCCGGTGGTTATCCACGGTCCTTACGACTACCACCAGCCAATTGAAGAGTTTCAGCTTGGACTAGCCGTTGAGCATGGACACGGCGAGAAGTACTTAGCCGCAGATGCGACCGGCTCTGAAGCAGCCGAAACAACCTCAGCCTAATTACGGAATTAACTAACCAAATAGACGAACAAACGTATGGCGAATCATTCAGCAACTCATCCTAAACACGTTCATCACCACTTTGTGGACTCCAATCAACAGTTTGAGTCGGCCAAGTTGGGAATGTGGGTATTTTTGGTGAACGAAATCTTATTCTTTGGCGGACTTTTTTGCGCTTACATTATATTCCGGGCTTGGTACCCCGAACTCTTTACCCAAGCAGCCCTCGAGCTTAATACCTTTTGGGGCGCGGTCAATACAGTGGTCCTGATAGGTAGTTCACTAACCGTAGCCATGGCCATTCGTTCAGCGCAGAACAATCAGAAGCGTGGTTTAGAAATTAACCTGCTCATTACCATTCTGTTAGCCTGTGTATTTTTGGTGATTAAGTACTTCGAATACGAGCACAAACTGCACCTCGGGATTGCCCCTGGTTCGTTTTGGAACCCCACTCCTGAAATCGCAGCAGTACTTGACCACCCGAAAGCTAATATTTTCTTTGGAATTTACTACATGATGACGGGTGTGCATGGACTACACGTTATTGTAGGGATAGGTCTTATGATTTGGCTGTACATACGCGCACGCAAAGGGCATTTCAACTCAGAGTACTACACTCCGGTAGAAATAACCGGATTATACTGGCACTTAGTAGATCTAATCTGGATTTTCTTATTCCCACTCTTATACTTAATCGAATGACGCCTGTTCATGTCTTTTGAACCTGATTTAATATTCACCTCACGAAACCAAGAAATTTTATCAACATGAGTGAACATCACGAACATCACATAGCATCGGCCAAGCAACTTTGGGGCATCGGAATAGCTCTATTAATACTAACGGTGCTAACCGTCACTGTAGCTGGATTGGGCCTTCCCTCCCCTTTCGACATACTAACGGCTATGGCGATCGCCTTAACCAAAGCTTTTTTAGTTGCCGCATTCTTCATGGGCCTCTACTGGGATACCAAATTCAACTCTATGCTGCTCATTGGCGCGCTGGCATTCTTCATACTAATGGTCAGCATTACCTTACTTGATACGCTATACCGCGACGATATAGTTCCATCCTTCTAAGATGAACACCCCAAGCCCCATCGATCTACATGTGCCCTCTGCAGGCGCCATTCAAGATCACCGATGGGTACGCTTCGGTTCTTTTGAGTTGCATTGGATAGAAACTGGCGATATTTGGCTCGACGGAGGAGCCATGTTTGGCATCGTTCCGAAAGCCCTTTGGGCTAGACAGCTACCTCCCGACGACAAAAATCGTATTCCAATGACTATGCGGTGTCTACTTATTCGCTCCTTGACTACCGGCCGATTATACCTTGTTGACAACGGAGCTGGAAACAAATTCAACAAAAAAATGTCAAGCATCTATGGTCTTGCTTATGGCGCGCTAGGCGAAAAACAGCTCGAATCTTCCTTAGCTCATGCAGGAGTGCAGTCTTCCGAGATCACTGACCTTATATTTACCCATCTGCATTTTGACCACTGCGGCGGCACCACCGACTACGTGAATGGTACCTTAACGCATGTATTTCCTAATGCGCGCTATCACATTCATGCCGATCACTTTCACACCGCCACCAAGCCCAACCCCCGCGAACAGGCTAGCTTCCTACCAGAAAATATTGGACCTATCGCTGCTGCCGGTGAACGACTTTCCCTGGTTAATGTGACTAGTGATGATGTAAACCATCCCGTTTACGAGCCTGGCCTCGACGTACTAGTTATGAACGGGCATACCCTTGGCCAGCAACTTCCAAAAATTTCTAGCAGAGACAAGCACCTGATCTTTGTAGCCGATTTACTCCCTACCGCCCAGCATCTGCCTTTGGTTTGGATAATGGGCTACGATATGTTCCCTACTCAAACCCTGAAAGAAAAGCAGGCTTTTTTAAAACAGGCCGCCGCTGAGCAGTGGTGGTTAATGATGGAGCACGATCGTTATCATGAATGCATACAGGTTGGGAACATCGATGGGCGTTGGAAGGTTATTGCTACTAGTACCTTGAATGATTTAGCCCAATAGTATCACTGTGCCCAACACCCAAACTAATAGCCATAGCCCACTGAATCGTAGCCTCCAAAAAGGACATAAACAGTCCCAAGCCCAGCGGACTAGATTAGGGTTGTGTAATGCCGGCCTGATTAGTCTTCTATTATTTTTTGTTTTATTGTTATTGGAGCAACAGATCTATTTAGCTTCTTGGATCA
>PCAT01000036.1 GCA_002730655.1 Balneola sp. | reverse complement strand
TAAAAAGTTCAATTTCTTTTTGCCAAGCTTTAGGAGCATCCCAGTGAACGCGGTGGCCTGCTCCATTTACAATGCTAAGATAAGAAGAAGGTAGCATTAGATGCATTCTCTGGTTAATCGCTTTAAATTTTGAATCATCTTCACCCACCAAAAGAAGAACGGGCATACGAAGTCTAATGAGTTGCTTTTCTAGACAAGGCATAGTTCCTGCCCCAAATCCTAACAGGCTATTAGTAATCCAGATGGGTTGCTGCATCTTTTGAATATCTCTATAGGCCGAATTGAGCATTCGTGCATTGGGCGAATTAAATAGTGAAATATCTTCCCAATACCGCAAAAAAGAGGAATAGTCTGACTTTATTTGATCTGCTCTTTGGGCGTCCAGACTTTGTCTGCTTTGACGCTCTGTCTCCGTACAAATTCCAAAATGACCACTCTCAAGTACTAATCCTCTACACAAGTTAGGATGCTGAATTGCTAAAGAAAGAGCAAGTCGTGCTCCCATACTGTATCCACACAAAATGACTGGTTTTTGGCAATGATGGCGTATAAAATAAGCCAAGTCAGCTACTTGTTCTTTTGCTGAAAATCGGTAGTGTAATTCGGCACCCTCGGTGGCTCCATGCCCAAGTAAATCCATCAAAATAAGCCGGTGTGTATGTACTAAATCGGTCTCTAATAAACCTTCTAGAAAAATTGCATGTGATCCTAAAAAACCATGCAAAAAAATTACATCTTGTTTTCCATGTCCTTTTGTAATGTAATAATATTGCAGCCCTCGCACTTGTTGGTAATATCCTTCCATATTACTTCCTAAAATCATTACGCTCAGCAATGGATGCTTCACTATTGGTAATAAACTCAATAATTTTAACATTTAAAGCAGCATTAATTGATGTAGGATAGGCTTGGTTTATTTCTTCTGGACCTTTTTTAAATTTATCATCTTCTGTCTGGATGGTACTCGAATGGATCAAAGTTTGTACTTTAAGTAATTCCTGGACTTTTTCAGCCCAATCGTTATCCCATAGTTGATTGGAATTGACAATCTTTATATGGTTCAATCCGTAGCTTCGCGCAAGATGTTCGATGGATACTTGTTGCGGGGTTATAAACCAATCCATACTGTCTGGAGCTGCTTCTTTAATAGGAAGGCTACAAAAAATATTCCCGCCCCCATTATTAATAACAAAAATAACCAATGGTTTGGTGATTAATCTAGCAGATAAAAGAGCATTGATATCATACAAAAAAGCAATATCACCTGTTATAACGGCAGTAGGTAGCTGGCAGGATAATGATACCCCTAGAGCGGTTGAACTAATCCCATCGATTCCTGCTGCACCACGTTGTGATATCAAGGGATTGTCAACCGACCACATTGGAGCAAATAATGCTTGATCACGAACAGGAAAAGAGTTAGATAAAAAAATAGGAGTAGATGACGGGAGAATTTTACTTAGCCGATAAAAAACAGCTCCATCAGTAAGTGTATTATTTTGGCCTTGATTGAAATGCTGAGCCAATTGCTCTAAATATTCTCTATTTAGTTCATCTAATTTACTATGCCATCTTTTAGAAGTAACCTGGGTATGTTTATTTTGTAAGTCAACCAAAGAAAAAGCTACTTCTGGAGTGATAAAATATGGTTGACTAGCTAATGCATCCTCATAAGGTTCATGCGTGATAAATCGCAGCTGAGTGAGATGCTTATGCTTAGAAAAAAAACGAGCCAAAGCTGGGTTAAGCACTTCCTTTCCTAAGCGAATAATCCCATCGAATGAATCGAATGGAGACGATTTGAGATTTTTTGAATTGTATAGCAACTTTACCCATCCCAAGATGACTTTGCTATGAACTACATTTAACTCTACAAAATCCCAGCCGTATAAGGATGCACCAGCTTCTAAAATAATTCGGGCATTTGGATGTTTTGCAAGTTTAGGTAGCAAACGAAACCATTGAAAAGGAGTAGGATCTGAGCCTATGACAATTAAGGGTCTGTGCATCTCAGAATATAGATTCTGTACTTGAACAGGGTCTATTATCTGCTTTACTTCTTCCGATAAGTGGCTATGGTGAAATGGGACATCAACAGAAGACAGATTAGCCTCAAGGTTAGAGGACATCACTTTAGTTTTTGTTGGTATACCTACTAATTCAGGGCGTATCATATGATGAGTTGGGAGGTCAAGTAAAGAGCTAGAAATTTTTTTTTCCGTTTTTAATACCAATATTTTACTGTCCTTAATGTATTTGTTGAACTGTACTAATGTAGGTTCAAAAGGCTTATTAAAAGGGGCATTCACATGAACAGGACCACCCGAATTAGCCAACTGAATTGCACGCGAAAATTCTTTCTGCCCATTTAAAAGTAGTTGCTTTTTACTGCTTGTTTCTGGTAGCTGGATAAAATCTAAAACATGAGAACCAAATAGATTTTTTTGTTGAATAGTTTGTGATGCACCAACCTTTTGCAAGTGTGCTGGCCGATCGGCGGTGAGGGCAACGAGTGGTATCGAGGATTGATATGCCTCAATAATAGCAGGGTAATAATTCGCTCCAGCTGTTCCAGATGTACAGCAAAGAAGTGTGGGTCTTTTGGTGACTTTTGACATTCCTAAAGCTATGAAGCCAGCAGATCTTTCATCAATTACAGAAACACACCTTATCCCTGGAAAATGAGTAAGTGCAAGTACAATAGAAGTATTTCGGGAACCCGGAGAAAGAACTGCTTCTCTAACACCTTGTTTATAGCACTCCTTAACTAGCGTAGATGCCCAACTAAAGGATAGGGTCTTTTGCATAATGTTCGTTCGAATTAGAAGCATCATGTACTGGTGTTGCCATGCGCACTGCGTCTACCATAGGTTTAAACTTGAGTTCGGTTTCCAGCCATTCTTTTTCTGGGTCCGAATCTTTAACTATACCGCATCCTGCATAAAAATGAGCAGTATTTTGTTCAATTAACCCACTTCGTATACCGACATAAAATTCACCTGTTCCATGTGAGTTAATCCAACCTATTGGGGATGCATACCAACCTCGGGTAAATAATTCTTCTTTTTCGATAAAATCAAGAGCTTTAGTTCTTGGAAAACCACCTACAGCAGGGGTTGGATGAAGATTTTTTAGTACTTTTGTTCGGGATATACCTTTTTTAAACACAGCTGAAATTGGTGTGTATAGGTGCTGTACATTTGGCAGTTTTTTTACTCTAGGTGAGCTAGAGTGTTCTAAGTGCTCTGAATAAGGTACTAAATCTTCTTCAATGGCTTCTACTACTATCTGATGTTCGAGACGGTCTTTTTTGGAATTTAAAAGTTTACCAGCTAAGTCATCATCCTCCTCGTAGGTCATACCTCGCTTAGTGCTTCCGGCTAAACTTTCAGTTTGAACTTGAGTAGGTGTAAAACGTGCAAGTCGTTCTGGTGTAGCACCTACAAAATAAGACTTACCCTTAGGATTTACGCAAAAAATAAAACAATCTGGATATAGTTGTTCAAGATTTGAGATTACATCGGCAGCTTTGGGTTTTAGTAAGTGTGATTGGGTAACTTTCCTAGCGAGAACTACTTTTTTTAAATTATTGGTATCAATCGCTTTTTTTGCTTTCACAATCATATTTTTCCATTCAGTAAAAGCTTTTAAGTTTCGGGGCTGTTCACAGAATGATTGAAAGTTGGTGGTGAATGAACTATTTATCTTTGATTCTGATAGTGCAGATAATAACTCTGTGTTACCATTAGAGTGATAAAGTGGGGAGTCATTCCATGAATAAAGTCTAGCATGGAACCTATTAATGAGATTGTCCACTGTTTCAAATTCATTTACTCGCTCTATTAAACTTAGTGTGGCATCATCTTTGGTTTGCACAATAGTCCATTCTGGTAAATGGAAGAGCGAGGGTTCAAAATCAGCCCATTCTGAGTCTTTATTTAGAGTATTAAAAAAGGAAAATCCACCCAGTAATTGAAGGGGATAGGGTTTATCAAAAGAGTGAAAATGATGAACTCTGTTGAAAAGATGTTTACCTAATGTGGAGGTTTCACGAAATCTATTGTTTCCACTTATACTGACACGTTCTAAAGCACCCTCTCCTATAATTGTAAATGATTCTACAGGATGAGATAAATAAAATGAAGTTTTCGAGCTATCTAGACGTTTAGCTAGTTCAGAATTCATCTGTTTGGTAGTCGGAAGACTTATTGCGACATACTCTTGCTTCTCAGGGATGAGGCTACTTTGACCGATTACAGTATCTAAAAATGCCCTGAAAGCTGTCCAGTTGAACCGATGTGTTGGCATTGTTTGAGGATTAACCTATGAATCTATTGAACTTTCAATATAAATTGAAAATTCAACTTAATAAAGGGTAATCATAATTTTTTTTGAAATCTCTAATAATAGAAATATTTACCTAGCATCGTCCTCTAATCCATGTATGAAGGGATGTTTTATACCATAATCATCTGGATCATAAGGAGCATGATTATAAAAAAAATCCCATGCAAGCTCACTTTTTCCATTGCTATCGACCCAGCTAGGGTGAGATTGCTTGATTAACCCAACGATTCTTTTTGCATAGGCTTCTTTTTCAGCCAAATTGTTAATTCTTGGCAATGCTTTAATCATAAGGTCTAGATTATAACCACAGTCATAGTCTTTGGGTTTGCTCTGCTCAATAAACATAAGGCAATAAAATATTTTTCTGTTAAGGAACAAAAAGCACAAACTCTTTTTGTCTATTGCATTGTAAACTAGAGAATAAAATTTAATAACATAATGTTAAAATTTCTCTTTTATCATTCATAAGATAGTTGGTTTTAATTTACATTAGTTTTGTTTGAGATTTAAGACAAATAAATAAAAAGCTACTTTCTAAAAGATATTTTAATAAATAGATTTATTTAATAAGATTAATATGTACTAAAAGTTTTCAAAAAAGTAAATAAACCTACCTACTTACATTATATTCTCTAACTTTCATATAGTAGTACCCTTCTATGCAATTCTTAAAAATATATTCTAAATGATTTACAAATCAATTATTGATACGGTTGGTGATACGCCCATAGTTCAACTTCAGCATATGTATCAGGGTTTAGGATCGATGTTGGCTAAAGTTGAATACATGAACCCCGGACATAGCGTTAAAGATCGGATTGCAATTAAGATGTTAGAAGATGCAGAAGAAAAAGGACTATTGAAACCGGGTGGGACGATTATTGAAGGCACCTCCGGTAATACAGGTATGGGGCTCGCCTTGGTGGCTATATCCAAGGGATATAAATGTATTTTTACTACCACCGATAAACAAAGTCAATCTAAAATTGATATTTTACGGGCTGTGGGTGCTGAGGTGCTTGTATGTCCGACTAATGTTGAGCCCGAAGATCCGGAAAGTTATTATTCGGTAGCTAAGCGATTAAGCATGGAACTACCTAACTCTTTTTATCCGAATCAGTACGATAATACGAGTAATTTATTAGCCCACTATGAAACCACAGGACCCGAAATATGGGAACAAACAGAGGGTGCGATAACCCATTATGTGGCTGGAATGGGGACTGGTGGTACAATATCAGGAGTGGGTAAGTTTTTAAAAGAACAAAATTCCAATATTAAAGTCATTGGTATTGACTCGATTGGTTCGGTGTATAAGAAGTATTTCGAGACAGGTGTGTTCGATAAAAACGAAATAAAGCCTTATATGACGGAAGGTATCGGTGAGGACATTATCCCTGGTACCATAGATTTCAGTTATATTGATCAGGTCATTCAAGTAGGTGATAAAGAAGCTGCACTTAGAACTCGAAAGCTCGCTTCAAAAGAAGGCTTGTTTATAGGTTGGTCATGCGGAGCGGCAGTTGAAGGGGCACTTGAGTACGTAAAAATGCATCCTTTGTCCGCTAATGATATCATGGTAGTGATACTACCAGATAGTGGAACTAGATATTTAAATAAAGTGTATAATGATGATTGGATGAAAGAGCAAGGTTTCTTAGAATAATCTTAAATGAGTAATTAACAGGCTCTCAAGCGTCAATACATTATGTAAATTAGCCAAAAATGCCATTAGATTTAAAAAATCATGAATAGTAGTAACAACAACACACAGAAGCCAAATAAAGCTATAAAAGGTCCTAAAGCAGGAACCATGGAGATTGAACTTAGTGAAGCAGAATCCATGGGTACCTATTCCAATTTGGTCATGATTACGCATTCACCATCAGAGTTTATTGCTGATTTTATTGCAGTTATGCCCGGAGTTCCTAAAGCAAAAGTAGTCAAGAGAATGATTTTGACCCCAGATCATGCAAAACGGTTAATGATGGCCCTGCAGGAAAATGTATCAAAGTATGAGGCTGAACACGGAGTTATCCAGAATAAAACTAAGGACATTCCTTTGTATAGAGGTCCTCAGGCAGAAGCATAGGTCTACAAATAGAAGCAAATGCTTTTTGCTTCGTTATTATTATAAAGGATAGCTATTTCCGAATTTGTTTAAGACTGATAATTCCCACTACTAAGAAGGTAATATGCGGAATAACTGCAGCCCAAAATGGAGGAAGTATTCCAAGAGCACCAAAAGGTTCCATGATTTTCATGATGACCAAATATAAGAAGCTTATCACCAATCCAGCGGTAATGTATACACCTTTACCTCCTCTACGTCGGACGGATGCCACCGCAAAACCAATAATCAAAACAACTATAATAGAGAATGGATAAGCTATACGGGAATATAGTTGAACTTGTGGTATTTCAATACCACTAGCACCACTACGCTTAATTCCATCAATATATTGAAAAGCTTGAGTATAGCTCAATTGATAGATATCAGAGCTAGTTCTTGCTAAATCTTGAGGAAATAGGTTAAGAAGGGTATCAAATCCTGCTACATTACGCTCTACGAAACCTGAATCAGTAAATACCCGTTCTTGAACAGTAGTAAGTCTCCACACCTTTTTGCTTTCCAACCATGACATATTTGTGGCAGTTAATAGTTTTTTTACACCTTTTTGATCGAATTGAACCATCCTAATCCGATAGGCAGTTTGTTGATCGCGATCGAAATAATTTACCTGTAAGTAACTACCAGGTGAGAGTTCTCTATAAATATCGCTACGATCGAGCTGTTCGTTTTTTTGCTTGATATACTGCTCTTCAAACTTAATTCTCTGGGCATTAGAGGTAGGAATAATCCAAGCATCTAAAGCACTAAGTCCTATCGTATTTATCAGCCCGAATATTAGAAATGGCATGAACAATCTATAAAGACTCACACCAGCAGCTTTAAGGGAGGTAATTTCAAGACGCTCTGAAAGTTGGCCCACTAAATATAAACAAGCTGTGAAGATGGCCAAAGGTAAGACGAGCCGAATCATTTCGGGAATATAATTAAAGTAGTAATCGCCCCAAATTTCTCCCATTTTAGCACCGCGATCAGTGAAATCGTCGCTATTTTCAGAGAAATCGATCAAAATAAAAATACATATTAGTACTACCAGGACTAGAGTCGTGATCGAAACTAAACGACGAATTATAAGCCGGTCTAAGTGTTTCACGTGCTCATCTGATCTGTTTTATTTGGGAAAAAAGATCGCAAATCATAGCTTAAATGCAGTAACAATAGTACGCCAATAATAATGTACAAGAGGTTGAAAGTCCACATTCCCCAAAATGGGCTAATATATAATCTATCGGCTAATTTTTCTCCTTGGATTACCGATACCCAATATACTGTTAATAAAATTGAGGCAATAATTGCGGCATACCCTACATTTCCTTTTCTAGTGAGTATCCCAATGGGTGCTCCAAGTAAAACAAATATGATACATGCGAAAGGAATCGAAAATTTTTTGTGAATTTCAACCCAGTACCGTTGAATTCGTTTTAACCTCCACAATTCATTGCTCTTAGCTCGCTCAATTTGAGATTGGGCATTTTCAATCTGGCTATACCCTAAATTTGCCATGCGAATTTGCTGTGTAGTCGATCCGACTTGATTTAGAATAAATAGATTCGTTTGCACTCTAGACCCTAATTGACTGGTCTTACTTGATATAGCGGACTCGTTAAAGGTGGCAGGATGAAGAGTACTAATGGAATCCTCTATTATTTGATAACGTAGTTCTTTTATTTCCTGTTCTAAGGTGTCTACAATAAAAGTCATCGCTCGAATACTCATGGTGCGATCACTTCGAGAGGAACCTGAACCCCCACTTCGAGTAAAAGCTAAATCTGAAAGGTCAAAAGTTTTTCGGTGCTTATTGAATTCAATTTGCTCCATGTTTCGATCTCTTGTTGCCGTTCGTTTACTAGGATACAACAGAATTTCGCCATCAAATAAATGCAAAGTAAGTGCTTCTGTTCCCTCACTCGTTAAATATCCTTTATCTGCTTTGATATAAGCTCTATTTTGAGAATTGGTAGGCTCTTGAAAAAGTGTGATGTTATATAAGGTGTCGGAAAGAGGATCAATCCGGTCGACCAGAAAGGTGTAACCTTCAATACCGTCATAAAATACGTTAGGTTCTAACTCAAATCCCGGTTTTTTTAATCGAATATCTATAAATATGCTTCTTGCTTTACTATTGGCTTCGGGGAGTATGGCATTTGAGAACCATACAAGCCCAGCAGACAGTGAGATTGATGCTATTAATACTGGCATGATTATCTGTAAAGTATTAACTCCAGAGGCTCTGAGGGCGGTTAATTCATTGTGCTCTGAAAACTTACCAAATGCCATTAGACTAGCAACTAATACTGCCATAGGTGCTGCTAAAACCACCATGTAAGCAAGGTTGGTAATAATTAGTTCGAAAATAACCCCAAGAGGAATATCTTTACCGATAAGTTTGTCGATATGCAATACCAAGAACTGCATGAGTAGCACAAACATGACCCCAAAAAAACAGAAGAGAAATGGGCCCAAATGTTTTTTTAGCAAATCTATTTGTAG
>PCAT01000035.1 GCA_002730655.1 Balneola sp. | reverse complement strand
TCTTCATAGTTGTCCTTATTATGCTATTCCTTGGTTTATATCAACAGTCTCAAGTCTACAGAAAAACACCTATGCGTTATTTCATTAATTATAGCTTCTTGATCGATGATATGCTACGTTACTCTGAAAGATACACTTCTATTGGCTTTCTGTTATTTATAATACGATCATGTGTTGTGAGCCTATGTTTTGTGATTTGGGGACTAAGTAATGGGAATGATCTAGATTGGGCCTATTTAGAACATCTTATCTTTGGACAAACAGAACATTCCCCAAATACCTTTTTATTATGGGGCGTGCTCAGCCTAGTTCTACTCCTAACACAGTTTATCGAATTGCTACTACTCAGAATCCCAAAGAGTGGTTACCAGTCGATGCGACAGATCTTTGCTGTGTATAGTTGGAATGTACATCTAAATCTGATCTTGTTGTTGTTCATTTTCATCGCTTTTGTAAACCAGCTTCCAATAGTCAATGGAATAACGATTCTTTTTTTAATTGCGCTGACCTGGTATATTGGTTTTATTGTTACATCAATTCAAGGTGCAAAAATAACTTACAGAGCTGGTAAACGATATATTTTCTGGAGCCTTGGTACCTACATGCTTCTTATAAGCCTTAGCATATATATGTACAGCAAATCCGAGGTAGCTCATGGTATCATGAGCATGCTTTATGCTCTTTAATCGGACAGTGAAAGCTTACCCAAAGAGACTTCTCTATTGTTCACTAAAAACTTTTTTCCAACAATCATCCCATCCGCTAAAAAAGCGATAAGAGCCGCTTCTTTTGCATCTGGAGGAATTCCTAGTTCGTCAAACTTTCGCTGTGGAAAGTTTGGAAAATACGCTCTTAAGCCATCCATTATCATAGTATTATATAGTCCACCTCCACTCACGTACCATTCAAATGAAACAGTATTGCTTATTTTTTTCATAGCCAATGCCACACTTTCAACGGTAAATTGGGTGAGAGTTGCCACTAGATCTTTAGGTTGAAGATATACTCCCAAACTCTGCATTTGATGATGAATATAGTCTAAATTAAAAATCTCTTGTCCTGTCGACTTAGGGAATTTTTTTTTAAAAAAATCGTCACACAATAAAGCTTTTACAAACTCATTATTCACTTGCCCCTGCCTTGCAACCTCTCCGTTTTTGTCATATTCTTTACCAAAGTAAAGAGTCATAGCCTCATTAATGAGGGTATTTGCCGGTCCTGTATCGCTGCTCACCACTTCAGATCCAGAAGTAATTGAAGGTAACCAACTCAAATTAGCAATACCTCCTAGATTTAATAGCATTCGGGCAATCTTAGCATCCCGAAACAATGCTTCATCCATCAATGAAACCAAAGGCGCTCCCTCCCCTCCCACTGCCGTGTGTTTTTGCCGAAAGTCAGAGACCACAGGTAGTCCAGATGCAACAGCTAGTTGATCCCCATCTACGATTTGCAGCGTAGCTGTACGCTCTTTAGTAGGGAAGTGAAATACAGTTTGTCCATGAGAACCAATAAAATCAACATCTTCATGACTAAGATTCCATTTTTGTAATGCCATCCTGATAAAGGCAGCATAGCTATGAGCTAGCTTAGTATTCAAAATACATAAGCTGCCAAGTGGAACTTGCTCTTTAGATTGAACCGATACCAATAGGGAACGTATTTTTTCGTCGTACGGAACCGTTAGGTATTCCTTCACCTCTAATCTCTGCTCGGAACAATGACAATAGGCAATATCTAAGCCATCTAGTGAAGTACCTGACATGAGTCCGATTACACGACGAATGGGTTTACCCGAGAGTTCATAAATCTGTTTAAAGCGCTTGTTCATAGAGCCTTAGTAAAGTATTTTAACGAAAATAATCATTACACAATGCAAACCAAAGAAGAACACGAATACGAATCTTTTGAGCAGGATGTAGATATGCTTGTACAATCACTTAAAGATAGCTTTGAGTCAACACAGGCAAACTACCGAATTGACGACCTGAATAACTCTCTATATGTATACCTAGAAGGCTTGGAGGATTACTCAGAGCAGGAAATAGAAGAATTTGCAGCTCCATTGTTAGAAGAATTAGATCTTGATTTCGAGCATATTTTTTTGCTCACTTTGTTTGCTTAACCTCTTTTTAAAACTGTTCAGAATGTATGTGCATATATCAGCGGGGAGATATGAAGTATTTTGATGAACTTAGCGGAGTACCTGCTCTAATTCAGTGGAAGCATCAGTCGGATGATCCCGATATTTTACAATAATCGGACATTGCATGCTAAGCCCTTGAGAGCTAGCCCATTCTCCTTTCATAGGACGAGCTCTTGGGATAACAACTGCTCCTTCCGGAATAGCGGCAATAATTTATGCGCTTCGCGGCATGGCTTCGAAAGATTCCACACTGGTTCCTCCGAATTTCGAACTATCATATAGGTATAATGAGTGATTGAGAATTGATAAAATAAGGAGCTTCATGTTAATAGACATCCATTATTTATATATTGCAAAAAAGACGTGTATTTGAGCCCCTCTACGTCCTACAATTCACAATAAATAACCAAATCAAATCTTCACTAGAACATGCCAATAATCACCAACGATGCCATTGCTTTTGGATTATTGATGATCACTTTAGCAGTCATATTTAACACCGCAAACAGCACTCACCCATTTTGGAAAAAATTCTACATCTTCATTCCCTCCCTACTGTTGTGCTATTTTATTCCCTCAATCTACTCAACTCTGGGGTGGATTGACCCAAATAGTTCTCAACTCTACTACATGGCTTCCAGATATTTGCTCCCCGCTTCGCTCGTACTCTTAACCCTGAGTATCGATCTTAAAGCAGTTCTTAGCTTGGGATGGAAAGCCATCGCCATGTTCTTGACAGGCACCATAGGAATCGTCATAGGTGGACCACTGGCAATGTTAATCATAGGAGCAATTGATCCAAGTATACTTGAGGCTACTAGTCCTGATAAGGAAATTTGGAGGGGTTTGGCTACCGTTGCGGGAAGTTGGATTGGAGGCGGTGCAAACCAAACCGCTATGCTAGAAGTCTATCAACCAAGTTCCAGTCTATTCTCTGCGATGGTAACCGTAGATATCATTATGGCTAATTTATGGTTGGCTTTTTTGCTTTATGGAGCTAGTATGGCATCCAAGGTAGACCGTTGGTTAGGTTCAGACACCTTAGCAATCTCACATTTACAAAAACAAGTACAAGACTATCAAGATAAAATAAAGCGAATTCCCAGCCGACAAGATCTCATAAGCATACTAGCCTTGGCTTTTGGAATAACAGCTCTAGGCCATATCATTGGTGATAATATTGCTCCATGGATATCTGAAAACGCGCCTCGATTACGAGAATTTAGTTTGGACTCTGCCTTTTTCTGGATTGTAGTTACCGCGACCACAGGTGGGTTATTAGTGTCATTTACTAGACTGCGTACATTGGAAGGTGCTGGCGCATCTAAAATCGGAAGTCTATTCCTATATATTTTAGTAATGACTATTGGTTTAAAAATGGATTTAATGGCCTTTATTGAAGCTCCTAGCTATTTTTTCATTGGATTAATCTGGATCTTAGTACATATAGCATTACTGTTGTTGGTTGCCAAATCAATTAAAGCTCCTTTGTTTTTCGTAGCTGTTGGTAGTCAGGCCAATGTGGGTGGAGCGGCTTCAGCGCCTATTGTCGCCTCTGCCTTTCATCCTTCTTTGGCACCCATCGGTGTTCTTCTAGCCGTACTTGGCTATGCCTTAGGTACCTATGGAGCGTATGCGACCGCCGAAATAATGCGATTAATTTATTAACTTATTACCCATGACTTAGAAGAGATTAACTAGCCGGTTAGCTAAGTACTCAATTATTCATCACCCAATAAATCCTTGAAACGAGCACTCCTATTTTTTTCTAGTTTTATGGCCGTAGCTATCATTATTTATGCAATGGCCATTATCCCAAATTATACCGCCTTTAAAACCCTATTCCAGAATGCAGATGGGATGACCGAGGGTAGTGAGTATGTAGCAAATACCTATTCACTAGCCGATTTGACCCGCTTCATTGGTAACAAACCAGAACATGTAAGTATAGTTTCAATTTCAATTGACCAGCCCGATTCAAGCCTATATTACGAGGAAAACCGGCCACGAACTATGGGGTCTTTAGGCAATCTTATTCTACTTTATGCCTATGCACAAGCAGTGGAATCTTCTCAATTAGATCCCAACAAAGAAGTACGCCTTGAAGACCTATCTAGGTTCCAACTACCACTAATAAGCCAGAATGCGCACAATGGGGCTATTCAACGGTTGGTTACTGAAGAAAGTCCGTCTTTTACCCTAGAAAATGCTGTACATGCTATGGTGGAATTCAATGACCTAGTTATAGCCGACTTTCTCTGGGCTAAATTAGGGGATTCTACCCTACAATTTAGAATGGAAGAGCTCAGAGAATCTCTAAATCTCAAAGTAACCGAATTGCCCCTTCCTAATGCTGCTTTGTACATGGCCATTGCTGAGCCTGCATCATTTTTGCCTGAATTTAGCCCAAAACATGACTCTCTTCGTAGAAACTCAAGTTTGCGAGCTGTATTCCACACAAAAACTCTGGAAAGTTTCTACCAAAAAACAGCCGATCCTGAACAATTTAATGCTCTTATAGCTTCTTTTAAAGAGAATCGTATAAATCAGAATTTCATGCAAGAGAGAGATGCACTTACTCTTTTTCCACAGACTACAGCTTCTGAATTAGCCCAAATAATGCGATACCTGTTGCTCGATGATCAACTTAATAGTAGTGTTCAGGCTCGCATTCTAAAAGCCTTGGGCTGGCCTAATGGTTCATCTTCGGTTACCCGAAGCTTTGAATCCTATTTTGCTCAGTATGACAGCCGGATGGGATTGCTGAGCGGCTTGGATTTTGGGACCTCTATTTACACTGGAGAACGACGGATTCAAGTGGTGCTATTTGATGAGTTACCAGTAGCTTTTTGGCATCACATGTCAGCAAACCACATGCAAGAAGACTTTCAACAGCGGTTGATCTGGGATCCCGCACTTTATCAAACTACTAAACTCGCTTTATGATCCGACGGTTATTATATTTTTTCTGGATTCTACCACTATACTTGGGTTTCATAACCATTCAACAAATAACCGTTCATTTTGGAACGCTTCAAACCTATGAACGGGGAGTGAGCATAGCGGCTGATGTGACCGATTTCGACATAAAACAAATAGCCGCTCAGAGTAACGGATACGTAGTTATCACTTTCCCCCTACCCGATGGCAACCAAACTGAACGTAAGTTATCTCTTTCGATTCAAATGGCCCAGAGAATAATTGATACCCAAGTTATACCTATTCGGTACCTTGAAGATAGTTGGCAACCTATCGTGATGATACCCACTTATGAACTCCAAAAAAGCACCTCCTTCTTAAACGCTATTATCGCGCTTATTGGGTTTATTATTACTATTACTGCGGCTATATTTGCAACAAAGTACATCCATACCTCAAAACAGGAAAATATGGATATACAGATTGAACGTGTGTAAATGCTATCCTAAGAATTTCCAATGAACGATTCTCACACATAAGACTCTTGCATACAAGACATTTCCAACACAATGAGTACTCCTGGCACCCTTTATCTTCTCCCGAATACACTGGGTAAAACCAGCGGAAATGCTACTCATCCAGAGGAAGTTTTGGGAATCATTCGAAGTTTGGACATACTCATAGTTGAAAACATCCAAAATGCGACACGATTCCTGCAATGGGTTGGTAACACAGTCCCTGAGTTCAAAATTGAATTTTATCCTCTTACCAAAAAAACTTCTGATCTTGACCTTCTTGAATACATTAAACCTTTGAGAAAAGGTCGTAATGCGGGTGTACTATCAGAAGCGGGACTTCCAGCAATCGCGGATCCTGGGGCCCGTTTAGTAGAATTAGCTCATAAATTTCATATACCTATTCGGCCGTTAGTGGGTCCCTCTTCCATTTTTTTAGCGCTAATGGGATCCGGTTTTAACGGGCAAAAATTTCAATTTAATGGATACTTACCTATCGATAATAAAGCCTGTAGTCAAAAAATTCTGGAGCTTGAAGGACAATCTAAACAGCATGATATATCTCAAATTTTCATGGAAACACCCTATCGAAACTCTGCTATGATTACTCGAATTCTTTCGCATTGCAAAGATGAAACTCGCCTTTGTATTGCTTGTGATGTAAGTTTGGATACCGAAGAGATCATATCTAAACCCATTTCAGAATGGAAGAAAAAGCAGAAGCATCCTGATCATACCCCTTCGAAATGGAATAAGCGCCCTGTAATCTACCTCTTGTACGCTCATTAATGCCGGTATGACCCTAAACTAAGGTCTCCTCTTAAGTCCTAGTGGGCTTGGATACCCTTAAGTTTAGGTTTTCTGTAAACACCGAAAAATAGTATCTTATCAATCATCCTTTAGTGCTATTTGCTCGATTATACATGGATCCAACGCGGCTTTCTTACTCTTTTTCTGAATCACATCTAACAACATCCTTGTTTCGTATATCACCTTTACGAGGACTCCTACTTCCCCTTCTCCTAGCGGTGATATACTTTTTTAGTAATGTAAGCCTACAAGCTGATATTTCATCTTTTGAACAATCAATAGGTGGATTTTCTGATGATACACTACACTTGGAGCGAATATCATTTGTTCCAAGAAGCGATGGAATGGGGTATGTTATACGCTTTCATCAATCTGCCCGCTTGGATTCTTTTTCTTTGATTCAACCAGCTTCCGATTTGATCCAACTGGAGTTTTTTCACTCCAATATTGATACACTTGGTATACAATTTCCTGCCTATAATGAAGATATTCAAGAGGTACGACTCTATAGACTCGAGAATAGCTATGGAGTAGACATCTATCTCGGTCAACAGCTACAAGTCATTAGTAATGCCTACCCCGATATGAAAAGTAAAGATATATTGGTGGCATTAACTTATTCAGCCCCTAGAGAAGTGGAAGTGTTCACACAACAATTTCTTGCCCGAAATTGGTACCTAAGTTTAAATCTAGATAATGCACTCAATATAATAGGTCCAACAACGCCTAACCTAGCAAACTTAGATCAAGAATATGAAGAAGTTAAAGGTAAACTCCGCTTTGATACGGTCATTATTGATCCTGGACATGGAGGGGATGACCCTGGAAATATAGGCTATCGCAATGTCGAAGAAAAAGGTGTAGTCCTCTCCATCTCAAAAAAACTAGGTAGTTATATTGAAGAATACCTACCCGATGTGAAGGTCATTTATACCCGTGAGACCGATCGTTATGTAGATCTTGAGGAACGAGGTTCTATTGCTAACCGTGCTGAAGGTGATTTATTTATATCTATTCATGCCGATGGATGGACTTCCTCATCGGTGTACGGAAGCTCAGTATTTTTCCTTGGTCTACACCGTAGTGATGCCGCATTTGAAGTCATGAAGCGAGAAAATTCAGTATTCACAGCTCACAGCGAAGAATTATTCAACTTAACTGAAGAAGATCTACTAATTTACGAACTCGCCCATTCTGGATATATCGCCACAAGCGAACGAATTGCATATATGATCGAAGATCAATTTAGAACACGAGCAAATCGCAAGTCACGAGGGGTAAAACAAGCAGGTTTTGTAGTTCTTTATCAAGCATCTATGCCTGCCGTACTCATCGAAACTGGATTTTTGAGTAACCCCGCAGAACAGCGATTTTTAACAAGTGATTATGGCCAGTCGATCATTGCATCAGCTATTTTTAGAGCCATTCGAGATTACAAAATTGAATATGAAAAAAACCAAAACTAATGCCTTCATAATCGGAGTAGCCGGAGGAAGTGGAGCGGGAAAAACCACCGTTGTAAATCTAATATGTAATCATTTTGGCCAGCAAAACATTCTTAGAATTGAGCATGATTCCTACTATCGAGATTTAAAGCACATGCCCTTTGCAGACCGCCTTAAACAAAATTTCGATCATCCTGCTTCACTAGAGACCGAATTATTAATCCGGCACCTCAAAGCACTGCTTAAGGGTTATCCAGCACAAATACCACAATATAATTTCGCTGAACATATACGCAAAAATACCCATCTTGAAGTCCAACCCACACCCGTCATTATAATCGATGGAATTCTCATTTTCAGTGAACTTGAATTACGTGAACTGATGGATGTTAAAATTTTTGTAGATACCGATGATGACGTACGACTGCTAAGACGTATTCAGCGAGATATTAGTGAACGAAAACGAGATTTAGACAGCATTCTCTTACAATACGAAACATATGTACGACCAATGCACTTGAAATTTGTTGAACCCAGTAAACGATATTCGGATGTAATCATACCCCATGGAGGGAAAAATGAGGTCGCACAGGATATGCTTATCTCCATGATTCAGCGGCAACTAGACCTTTGCTAACTCATTCACAAATTTATTAAGTAAGTACTTTTTAGAGATTGCTCTTTCTGCTTAAGTACCTAAGCCCCTCAAGAACTAGATGCGGACGAATCACCATCTTCATCTCATCCAAAGAGCGTACTAACTTCCTGTCTTCATTGTTCTCAACGGGTTCTTTTGGGTGTAAGTCTATCCTTCTTTGATGATGTATTGCCTCAAAAAACCAGTTTGCATCCCCTCCCGTAAGAATAATTTCTTGGGTTCTTGTAGCTCGAGATATTTCTAGAATCATCCCTTCAATTCCTGCTACCCAAAAGGCATACTGCCCCCACCAAAGGGCATTTTGGGTACTTTTAGGTGGGAAATCGAAAAGCATATTGTCGCCAGATGGAGTAGGTAAATGTGGAGTTATTTGCTGCATTCCTGCCTGTATTGCCCTTAAACCAGGAGCGATTATACCTCCTTGAAAATGAGTCTCTGATAAGGAATCGACCGTAACTGCACTACCCAAATCTACCACCACCACTGGACCCGAACGATATGCACGTACTCCATAACATGCAATCAAACGGTCCAAGCCTAAATTATGCACAGGACTATAATTAATTCTAAGATCAAGACCTTGCAAGGTGGTGTGATCAATCCAAACCACATCAAAATGAAAATACTCACCCAATAATTTAAATAGCTCACTCAAACGCTCTTTGGTGGAGGTATACACTACACTTCCAACTATACATTCAATACCCTGATTAAAAAATTGCTTGAAGATTCTGCTGAAAACTTCTTCTCCTTCTTCCCATGATACACTCCGAACCAAGAATTCAGAGTTTTTTTCCGACCATATACCTAGCTTTAGATAGCTGCTTCCAACATCCAAATATAATATTCGCTCTTCTTGCTTTGATGGACTAACATCTGTAGAAACTACATCAAATACCGCTTGCGAAGAAGCCTGAGAATCAGTCGCAAAATGCTGCTGAATATATTCTAGCGTTCGGTATATTACCATTGTTTAAATAGTTGAGTCCTAATTAAGTCTGAGTTATCTTTATTTAAGTGATAATATACTAAACCCAAAAACAATGAACTTAACAGATTCAATCGCCATTGTTACCGGCAGTAGCAGCGGGATTGGACAGTCCTTTACTGAACAATTACTTCAAAAAGGTGCCACTGTATATGGCTTATCCCGATCATCTAAACGTATGGAATCACACAAAAAGAAATTGGGTAATGTGGGAGCAGATTACATTCCTGTGCAAATGGACATATCAGATCATGATGCGATTGAGCACTGGGTAAAACAGACCTTCGCCGACGCAAGCCACTATCCGGATATACTCATCAACAATGCAGGACTTGGCTACTTTGATAATATTGAAGACTTATCTTTGGAAAAGTTTGAGCAAATGATGCAGGTAAATGTTTCAGGT